>JBBQUC010000062.1:0-12825 GCA_038212815.1 Cytophagales bacterium | reverse complement strand
CAGCCCTACCCCTACCTGCTCCATTACCTGTATGCCGTAATACAGCGCAAACACAATTCCCTCCTGCGCGGCTCTGAGCAAGTGCGGCAACCCATGCCGGGTGAATTGCAATCCCCGGAAAGCAGCCCCTGGATCGTGATTTTCCAGCACACGCTCAGCCCCGTTGCCAAACGGCAGGCACAACAAACCATCAGCCCCAACGGGTGCTTTCTCGGCCAGTAGATTCATTTGCGGGTACGAGATTGCCCCCTGAAAAAGCGTATTTCGGAGCCAGCTATTCAGGATTCCCGTGCCGTTTACGCAAAGCAACACCCCATAGCGCGGAGTCTCAGGGGTATGGTTCACATGCAAAAACGTGTTCACCCTCGATTTTGGGTCATATTTAGCCTGCTCGCTAACGCCATACACCACTCCCGACGTGCCTGCCGTAGCCGCAATTTCGCCGGGTTCCAGCACATTTAGCGAGAAGGCATTGTTGGGTTGATCGCCCGCCCGGTAGGTTACGGGTGTACCGGCAGCTAGCCCCATCTCGGCAGCGGCTCCCGGCATTAGCTGGCCCTGCACGGAAAAGGTGGGCTTGACAGTGGGTAGCAGTGCGGCCTCAAACCCGAAGTAGTTCATCAGAAACTCGGCGGGGCGATTCTCCAGAAAATCCCACAGTATGCCTTCCGACAGCCCTGACGGAGTCGTGACAACCTCGCCCGTAAGCCGGGCGGCCAGATAATCACCGGGGAGCATGAAATGGGCAATATCGGCGTAAATGGCCGGTTCAGTCTCTTTTACCCAGGCCAGTTTAGCCGCTGTAAAATTTCCCGGTGAGTTGAGCAGGTGGGTTAACATACGGGTAGGGCCAAGTGCCTCAAACGCCCGATTGCCGTAGGGTACAGCCCGGCTGTCGCACCAGATAATAGCGGGGCGCAGCACGTTCAGGTGCTTATCGGTCACTACCAGGCCGTGCATCTGGTAGGAGATACCAATGGCTTGCACCTCGCCCGGTTTGGCCCCAGCCGCCTGCAGCACGGCCTGACTGGCCCGGCAGGCATTCTGCCACCAGGCATCCGGCTGCTGTTCAGCAAAACCCGGCTGCGGAGCCTCGATTGCCATTTCTGTTTCGGGAAAAAAGGCCGACGCTACTGCCACGCCCGTTTCGGCGTTTACTAAACAAGCCTTAACCGACGAACTGCCAAGGTCGAATCCAAGAAAATACATACTCATTAAGGGTCATTTATAGTCATTCATTGTCAGTAGGTCGTCATTCATTGTTCAATATAACTACTGACACTAAATGACGACCTACTGACAATGAATGACCTATTGTACAGTGGGCAATGTAGTTGGATCGACTAATAGAAAGCCAGGGTTGATTCTGGACCCATGCCAGCGGACACCCAGGTGCAGGTGCGGGCCGGTAGTGCGCCCTGTTTCGCCTACGATGCCTACTTTCTGGCCTTTCGTTACAGTCTCATTTGTTTTTACAGTAGCATCTTTGAGGTGAAAGTATTCGGAAACCAGGCCATTTCCATGATCGATGAATACGGAGTTACCACCGAAGAAATGGTCAGCAACCAGCAGTACGCGTCCATTACCTACGCTCAGCACCGGTGCGCCCCCCGAAACGGGGTAGTCTTGGCCGGTATGGCGGTCGCGGGCGAGCCCGTTAAAGGTGCGGCAAGTACCAAAATTGCCCACCCCTTTGGGTAGCGCAGCGGCTGGCTTACCAATGGGCAGGTCGAATACAGCCGGGCGTTCGTCCGATTTATAGCGTAATAGTTTCTGCACCTGCCCATTCTCGCGGGTAGCGCGGGCCATATTGGCAGGCGATATGTTGATGTACTCCAGTTTAGTGAAATTCTTGATGTCTTCCTGTACACAGGGTTTGGCCACCACCGTTAGCTTGGCCGATTCAAGTTTGCCCGCCGTAGTTCGGCGCGAGATGGTGTAGGTGCCAGGGTCTTTATCCATATCGACGGGGAAATAGCACGTGCCATTTACGGCAGCCCAGGCGTGTTTCTCCAGGCTACATCGTTTACAGTTACCCGCCCAGCGCACAACGCTGCCCTGGTCGGCACTGATGGTTTTGCGCGGACTTTGCGCGGAACTGAGGGTATTGGTTAGCAACAGGGTGCCAACAACGGTAGCGAGTAGGCTGGTGTTCATGAGTTAACGAAGGTTATGTAGGGATTAACTGATTAAGCGCACAATTGTATCCTGATACCGGGGCTATTTTTACCCTAACTGTCCTTCAATCCAGTCGAGACCGCGCCCATACAGGGCTTGGGCAAACCGCACCCGGTTATCAAAATCAGTGTTGGTGGTTTCGCCCTCGGCCAAAAACTGCCGTACCAGCAGGGCATTCTCGCCCGGTTGCGGATTGGTCACAATCTCATCAGTCTCCTGCCGGAAGGCATCGAACTGCGGCAGGCTGGCATCGAAGTGCTGAAAAAACAAATGTCCCTGCGTCGTTCTAACCGCGCATAAAACCCCACTACTGCGACTAACCGACGGTGCCAACGACCCCTCCAGGCCTCGCTTTAGGACAATGGCCCCCTCGAACCCGGCCATTAGAGCCAGTTCGGCCATTTTCATCTGGTAGGTAATATGAAAAACGGAGGTGACCAGAATTCGGGCATGGCAGGGGTTAAGTACCTTTTCAAGGGTTGATAGAAAGGGGCGTTTTAGCAACACTCTACGCCGGTCAACCCAGCGGTCGAGGGCGGGCGAAAGGGCTTTTTGCTCCATCACCCAGCCATAGGGGTCAACGGGGGTTTCGAGTTCGTGATTACTTTGCAGAAACCAGCAACCCAGGTGCATATACAGATCATGGGCATTGAGGGTAAACTTAGGCCCGGGACTACGCCCTACCGTTGACACCACCCCATAGCCATTCCGTTGAAAGAAATTAGCCAGTAGGGGCGTAATCAAATACGAATGGGTAACCCCGTCGAAGGGTTCGGCAACCTGCATAACGGGGCGGTCAGCGCAGCTTATCTGGCCAAAGCCAGGCGTAAAGGTTTTCAGCGCAGCCTCGTATAAACCCTGATACTCGTTGTTAGTTTCGTGCCGTACCCGCAAAATACTCACCGCCAGCCCTCTAAAAACCTCCCGGTCAGGAGCATCGTTCGGTGTACCGTTAAATAAAAAATCGCCCAGTTGGTGCGCTTCGCTTACCTGTAAGTTGTGGCCCCGCAGCAGTTTGGTGGCAATGGGCAATAGGCCGCCCGGCAGGTTCGGGCACACCTTGTTGATAAAGAACGTCGGATGCGAGAAAGCCCCCTTCCCAATACACGTCTCCAGCGTGTGCTCGTCGGGGGTTGGGCCTTTCGCCAATAAGGCTCCTAAAAACGCTCCTCGCTGCAATGGAGCGGTCGTATCATCCAGTAAGGCGGCCCGGCAATCGGCAATTAGCGCAGGGGGCAGCGGTTTACTGCCATGTTTACCGATACCAATATACTGGATTCCCCGCCCCAGGGCGGTATTGGCAGGAAGAGTCATGTCGGGCAACAACATACTATCGGGGCTGTTGAGGGTATGGGCAATCACCCCCTATAAAGCTAAAAACAAGGTCGTTTACTGTTCGCGGACTTCATATACCCACTCGCGTGGGCCAACAGTAGCCCCCAAATGATAGCACCGGCGGCAGCGAGCCTCGTAACTATCCGTTTCGCCGAGCAATACCCGCTCAGTAGATGGCACCAGTCGGTAAGAATAATTGGCAATATCGCCACAAACTACACAAATTGCGTGAACTTTGGTGACGTATTCGGCCATAGCGATTAATTGGGGGATACAGCCAAACGGTTTTCCCTCAAAATCCATGTCGAGGCCCGCAACAATAACCCGGCTACCCTGGTTGGCCAGTTGATTGCAGACCTCCAGAATGGTCGAGTCGAAGAATTGGGCTTCGTCGATGCCCACTACATCGCAGCCGTTGGCCAGCGCTAGAACATCATTGGCCTGGGTTACGGGCGTTGAGGCCATTGCCGAAGCATTATGCGAAACAATATTTTGTTCGTGGTAGCGTGTATCAAGTGCAGGTTTGAAGATACCTACCGTCAGTCGGGCAATAGAGGCTCTATTGACCCGGCGGATCAGTTCTTCTGTTTTGCCCGAAAACATGGAGCCACAAATAACTTCGACCCAGCCAACACGCAGGTGGGGCGGCTCGCGCCGACGAGATGGTTCAATAAACATAGTGCTCAGATACGGCCCGGTTTTTGCTAAATTGCCTGTAAAGTACCGGTTAACCAGGAATTAACCGTACGTTTAGCCTCTAAAAAAGGCTTATTTTATCTAGTTAAGACTATACAAAGCTAACGACTTTTCTCAATGTCGAACAAGTTTAACGCCACCGCCCTTACCGAATATAGCCGCGCTTATGCCCGGCGGATTGCCGCTGATTTCTACCATAATCACTCGGTTATTAACGGACGGCAAATTCTAAATCTTACCCCCATCGCTCAGATCAATCTGTTCGCCATTAGCATGTTATCTGAAAAGTGGCGGGCCGATGTCGAGAAATTTCGCAGCCCCTATTTCGACTTTTCTCACCCCGAGGTAGAAGAAGCTTTGCGGGGTTTTATGAACGTGGTATCGCAACATATTGCTGTTCGACGCGAAAATCTGGAGCCGTTGCTGGCCGATGCTACCAAACGAACTATTGTGCTGCTATTCGACCCGCGTGCGTATTTTGATGATGCCTTGCGTAACCAGCCCGATTTTACCCTAACTGCCGATGCGATCCGGCAATTGACCCGTTATACCCAAATTAATAAGTTTGTGCCGGTCACCGTTGAGCAACGGATGAATGGTCGCCAGTTTATCTATGTCAACCAGGCACTGGGGTATCTCGATGAGGTGCTTGCCCAGCGTGGTGGTGAACTGGAACGCTACGAGAAATATATGGCTCTTTTTTCGGAGAAGGTGCCGATGGACCTCTCCGCCCTATTGCGCAGTCCGGCAGCCGATGGGTTTGCCACTCAGCCCACCAAGTCATTTTTCGATTCGGAGTTGGATACAATGGCCGAGCCACCCACCCCTGAACCCGTGCGGTCGGCGGCACCTATTCCTACATCCGAACGACCACCGCAGGAAAGACCGGCCTCAGAACCAACCTATTTCGAGCCATCTCCACCCAGCCGCGCTGCCGAACCACCCGCCCGCGAGAGCCAGGGAATGAATGGGAATCACTACCCAGAACCGGCGGCTCCAGCCAATCAGCCCAATGGGTATTCAGGCAGCAGCTATACCCCTACTACCGACCCTGACCCGTTTACCATAAATAGCCCTTCCGACCCGGCATCGCCCAGCGAAAGACCCACACTGAACGATTATATTCGGGAAGCCCAGAATTCAGCATCGGGCTATACAGAGCCACCGGCTACTTCTGCCGAGCCGAAAAAGCCAGAACCTGCCGAGCAACCAGAATACCGGGCCGAACCCGTCCGAACGGAGCCAACGTCAGTGGGCGATGCCTATTATCGGGCACCCATTGAAAGCATTGGCAAAAGTATTTCACTGAATCAGAAGTTCCGGTTTATCAACCAGTTGTTCAACGGCAACACAGGGGCATTTAACCAGGCTATCGATGAACTCGACCGGGTTGGCAATTATGGTCAGGCTCTCGATCTGATCTCGTACCGCTACGCCAGTCAGTACCTCTGGGACATGAGTAGCGATGAAGTGAGTGAGTTGGTCGAGATTCTGAAACGGCGGTTTGCCTAACAATCGTTACTAAACAGGCATCATTTCGTCGGATTCACGGCCCCAGCAAAGGAGCAGAACCCACAAAATGAATGCATGGCGCAACCTCTACTGGTTTTTCGGGTTACTGCTCACTGGGCTTATCAGTCCCGTACTGGCACAACCACCGCGGACCGAGTCCGACCTGAACCAGTTTTTGCAAAGCCTTTTTCCGGTACAGCCGACAGGTATCGACTACCAGGCGGTTTACGATGCCCTTGCTCAGTTATACAGCAGCCCGCTCGACCTCAATACCGCCAGCCGCGATGAACTCTCTGCTACCTACCTGCTTTCTGAACGGCAACTCAACAGCCTGCTTGAGTACCGCACTCAGTATGGCGATTTGCTATCGGTTTATGAACTCCAGGCCGTACCTGAGTTAGATGTACAGACCATTAGACGGCTATTGCCGTTTGTAACCATCATCAGTAACCCACGCCTGCTGAGTGCGCTGCCTACCCCTACCGATCATTACCTGCTGCTCCGGTACGAGCAACTGCTGGAGAAACAGCGAGGTTTTATCCCCGCCGAACCCGCCAAAAATGGTTCAGTGGCGCAGCGGTATCTCGGCTCAGCTACCCAATTGTATGCCCGCTACCGGTACAACCGCCCTCGCTCGTTCAGTTTTGGGTTCTCGCTGGAAAAAGACCCCGGTGAGCGGCTTACCTGGAACCCCACAACCCGCCAGTACGGAGCCGACTTTATTTCGTTTCATGCCCAACTCCAGAACCGGGGCCACTGGCGGAACCTGCTGGTGGGCGATTACCAGATGCAGATTGGCCAGGGATTGATTTTATCGGCCGGATTTGTATTGGGCAAAAGTGCCGAAACTATACTGACCACCCGGCGACCCACGCTGGGGGCACGTCCCTATACCTCCCTCACCGAGTGGGGTTACCTGCGCGGGGCCACGGCCACCTATGCCCTCTCTACTCACCTTGATGTTACCCTGCTGGCCTCCCGAAATCGGCGCGATGCCAACCTGATCCATGCCGCTACGGATGAAGCCCTGGTAACCTCCCTACAAACTACTGGCCTACACCGCACCCTCAGCGAATTGGCCGACCGGGGTAGCCTACTCGAAACAAACCTCGGAGCGCATATGCTGTACCACAGTCGGCATGGTCAACTCGGCCTGACGCTGCTTCAAACCAGTTTCGACCAGACCATTCGGAAACAGAATCTATCGTATAACGAGTTTGAGTTTACGGGCAGGCAGAATCGGCTGGTCGGCTTGCACGGCAGCTATGTCTGGAAGAATACTACCTTTTTTGGCGAAGGGGCGCATAGCCAGGGGTCTGAAACGCATAGCGGGGGGATTGGAGCCGTTGGTGGTTCGTTGATAAGTATATCCCGCCGACTGGATATAGCCCTGACGGGCCGGTATTACGCTAAAAACTTCCACAGTTTCTATGCCAATGCGTTTAGCGAGGGGAGTTATAACCGCAATGAAACAGGCCTATATCTGGGCAGCAAATACACCATTTACCGGCGGTTGGTGTTGGCCGGGTTCGTAGATAGATTCTGGTTTCCGGGCTGGAAATACCTCATTGATGCTCCCTCGCAGGGGTTTGATTATCTGCTACAGGCTACCTACACGCCCAACCGAAAAACAACGTTTGCTGCCGTCTATCACGAAGAGCATAAAGAAAAGAACCGGCCCGGCAGCAAAACCAGCCTTAAAGAAGTGGTGGGCACCCTCCGCCAAACCGTCGCCCTCACTGCCGACTTCACCGTATTGCCCGGTCTGACCTTGCGGTCGAGAGCGCAGTGGGGTAGTTTTGGCTATGCCAGGCTACCGGCCTCAACTGGGTTTGCACTAGCACAGGATGCCCAGTTTAATCGGGGTAGCTGGACGGTTAGCGGTCGGGTGGCCCTGTTTGGCACCGACGATTATGACAGCCGTCAGTACGTGTATGAACGCGATGTGCTGTATGCGTTTTCCTTTCCGGCTTACTACAACCGGGGCATTCGGCATTACCTGCTGATGCAGTACACGATAAACCGACACCTTGATGTATGGGTACGGTGGGCCAGAACCGATTTAACTAACCAGGCAACTAGTGGTTCCGGCCTCGACCAAATTGATGCTCCCCACAAATCGGAGGTTAAAGTGCAGGCCCGGTGGCGGTTCTGATTCGGATTGGTATCATTATTGTTTTCATATCGGTAGCACGATTCCTAATGCACTACCAACATGAAAACCTTCGTTACTGTACTGATGTTGCTTTCGGGTGTAGTTACCCTATTTCTACGGCTGATGTTAGCCGCGCTCATGACCGTCATTTTTCTGACGTTTGTACTGCCCATTATTATTATCCGCTACCTCCTGGTGCAGACGGGCAAACTCACCAGCCCTAAGGCTGAAGAAGTCGTTGGGCAGCCCTCGTTCAATTAGTTTTCTTATTGCGCCCGAATAGTTGCCGCCACCACTTTTGCCGAGCCGGTACGAACGGCAGTTGCCACAAAATAGCCGGTTGCTGTCCGGCCATTCGGATTGGTATTCAGAATATTGGTCGCTAGGTTGGCCGGTGGGGTTGCAAATAAACCACCATTGCCAATCTGCTGGGCTAATTCCTGCAAAAACAGGAATGCATCTGCATTAACCGACTGCACCTCTACCCTCACCTCGTCGTTTAGAGCATATAAACTGTCGGGGTTGATTGACTGGCGAATTGGGCGGATAAACTGTAGTCCATCCGTGTCGGCACTGCCCCGAAACGCGGCATTCTGCACGGTTATCAGGTTTCTCCGTTTGTTCTGTAATACGCCATTCTGCCAGAACTGTACTCGGTAATAATCATTTCCGCCGGGTAAATCGCGGGCAAAAAACTCAGCCTGATACCCCTCTTTCGTAGAGAATGGATTCGGCTTTTTCTTCACAAAAATAATCGAGTCGATAGTAGGTGTCCGGTTCATGACCGAAATGGCCTGATACGTTTCGCCCTGCCAGGCAATGGCGAGTTTATAGGTGCGGCCCACCCGCCCCAGGGTGTCTTTGGCTGTTGGTGTCCACACATAGTAGCTATCCTTATCGGGGTCGGTAAAGGCGTAGGTTTTGCCGAGGTTGTCGGTTACTGTCACCGTGGCTCCTACGGCAGCGGGCGCAGGACCATTATCGAAATACTGGGCCGTTTGCGTGACCCGAATGGTTTGCGGGCCGGGTTTATCCGTGATCCACCCATCGACCGAGAGTTGTGTTGGCCCAGCATCCAATTTAGCCTCGATCACGGTTTCGCAACCCATAAGGGCGGCAAATAGTAAAAGCGAAAATAATAATAATAAGTATTTCATGATTGTTACCACACAGCCGGGGACGGTCGGCCGTGTCGTCGTTAGAATTTAAAATTATACGTTACCGAGGGGATTATCGTAGCAAAAATTGAGTACCGAACGGCTTCAGTTGTACCCGCATTGTCAGTGTTTTGCCGGAAATAAACCGAGAACGGGTTTTTGCGGGCATAGGCATTATAGACCGAAAACACCCAGCTATCTTCATTTCGCCGACCTGGTCTGCGTTTACCCTGCAGTGTGGCCGCCAGGTCTAGCCGGTGATAGGCCGGGATGCGGTAGTTGTTTCTGGCTCCTACCACCTGAGCAATCTGTCCCTGCACTTCGTAACGATTGGTGGGAAAGGTGCCGGGTGTGCCGCTTGCCAGTGAGAATGTGGCCGAGAAACTCCATCGTTTGCTGGCCGGGGGGTCGTATAGCAGCACCACATTCAGGTTATGCCGACGGTCGAAGCGGGTGGCATACCAGTTGTTGTTATTGATACCATCCACCTGCCGCTCGGTTTTGGCAAGCGTATAGCTAATCCAGCCGTTGACGATACCCCGGTTCTTTTTCAGGAAAAATTCGGCGCCATAGGTTCGACCTTTACCCGACAGCAAATCTCCTTCGAGATAGCGGTTCAGAATTAGGTTGGCCCCGTCCACATAGTCAATCTGGTTTTGCAGCCATTTATAATAGACCTCTACCGAGGCTTCATACTCATTGCCCGTTGCGCCAAAATTGCGGAAATAGCCGCCAGCCACCTGATCGCCAATCTGGGGTTTTACCGTATTGGTCGATGTGGTCCAGACATCCAGCGGAGTCGAGGCTGTGGTATTGGAGATGAGGTGGATATACTGCGCCATGCGGTTATAGCTCAGTTTAAGCGAACTGCTGGGGCTGAGTTCATACTTAGCCGAGAACCGGGGTTCCAGATTGCCATACGTCTGAATGTCTTCGCCCTCTTTGTACACGCGGGTAGCCGCTACGGGGCGGCTGCGGCCCAACGGCACATCGGAGGCAAACGTATAAGCCTCACCTGGCCCAATAAAATTATAGAGTGAGTAGCGCAGCCCATACTGTAGTTGGAGGTTAGGCGATACCTGCTGCTCATTCCCGACATAAACCGCGCTCTCTATGGCATACTTGCTGGCCAGCCCAAAGGTACGCACATCACCCGCGCTGGCTGCCGTAGCGGTGCCGGGTTGAAAGTCGTAGAGCGTTGATTGGCCGCCAAAGGTCAGCGTATTGTTTTTCAGGAAGTACGTAAAATCGGGCTTGATGCTGTAATTGATGATGCTTGAATTGGTACGAAAATAATCGTTCTTATTCGCCGGCTTCCGCTTCAGGTCTGAGTCCAGGGTATAGTCGTAATTACTGTAATAGGCCGTAGTATTCAGAAAGAGCTTATTGTTGAAGACGTGGTTCCAGCGGAGGGTAGTGGTGGCATTACCCCAGTTAAACCCAAAATCAGCTCCAAACACATCGCGGCCAAAATAGCCCGATAAGAAGACTGTATTCTTATCGTTAAGCCGGTAGTTGGCTTTAGCCGTTAGGTCGTAGAAATAAAACTTCGAGCCTTTCAGGTCGCCTTTCAGAAAGGGCTGGGCCAGCACATCGGCATACGAGCGTCGGCCCGCAATAATAAACGACCCTCTGGATTCACCGCCATTGCTGCCGCCAAAAGGTCGCTCGTACGACAACCGGCTAAAAATAAGCCCAATGCCGCCATTTATTTCCGGCTTTTTGGCATTGCCTTCTTTCAGGCGTACATCCAGAATCGATGAGATACGTCCGCCGTAGTTAGCAGGAATACCCCCCTTAATCAGTTTGACGTCTTTCACCGCATCGGGGTTGAAGACCGAGAAGAAGCCAAACAGGTGCGAGGAGTTATAGACGGGAGCTTCATCGAGCAGCACCAGATTCTGGTCGATGGAGCCACCCCGCACGTTGAATCCGGTTGCGCCTTCGCCCACGGTGCTTACCCCCGGCAGCAGTTGAATACTGCGAATGACATCGACTTCGCCGAGCAGGGCCGGAATCCGCTTCATGGTTTTCACATCAATCCGGTTCACGCTCATCTCAATTTTCTTCACGTTATCATCCTCGCGCCTGGTCGATACCACCAGTTCCTGCAACTCGCGCGATTCGGTTTTTAACTCCACGTCCAGGCGCACGTTCTGCTCGACAAGCCCAACGGGGCGGGTTTGTTTTTCGTAGCCTACATACGAGATAACCAGGTTGTATTGGCCCTGCGGCAGTGTAATGGAATAAAACCCGTAGTTGTTGGTTACCGCGCCGGTGGCGGCCTCTTTCACATAGACCGACACCCCAATCAGGCCTTCGCCATTAGCTACGTCTTTTACGTAACCGCTAATGGTTTGTTTGTTCTGGGCAATGGCTGCGGTAGTCAACAGAAGCAGTAGCCCTATTCGTACGACGTAATTCATAAATAATTGATGTAGGGGGAATCAGACTGGCAACGCAAAACTACGGGCGAATAGTCCGAGCCGGGCCATAATCTGGACGAAACCGCGAAAAACGGGGTTGAATGGCAAGGATTGTAGGATTATATTACGGACATGGACACTGAGTATCACGGCTGGTAACAGAATGTTCATCTGGTTTGTTTAGCCCCTATACCGTTATACAGTTATGAATCTGCGAAAATTGGGGCGGCTTACCGCTTGCGCCCTCTTCCTCTCCATCCATGCCTTCGCCCAGCACTCGCTGCTATGGGAAGTGTCGGGTAATGGGCTAAAACAGCCCTCGTACCTTTTTGGCACCTATCATATTCTGAAAGATAGCTACCTGAACCATACCCCCAACGTCAGAAAAGCTTACGAGCAGGCCGGGGGCGTAGCGGTAGAGATGGTTATCGACTCCTCGAAACTGATGATGGTGGCCACGCGGGCACTTATGCTCGACACTAGTTTGCCTAAACTTCTCTCGGCTACCGATTATCAGACAGTGGCCCGCGAGTTTAAAGCCGTGACGGGATACGACCTGAGCCTGTTTAACCAGATGAAACCCGTTATGACCGCTACCCTGCTGAGCATGGCCTATATAGAGCGCGATGCCGATACCCTTAAACGGTTTACGGGGCAGCCGCTCGACTTGTATTTCGCCGATAACGCCCGTAAGCAGGGCAAACCCGTATCGGGTCTCGAAACCATGGAAGAGCAGATAGCTCTGCTCTACGACAGCGAACCCGTGCAGAAACAGGCGGAGCGGCTAATAGAAATGGTCACCAAAAAAGACTCGACGGAGCAGCTATCAAAAACCATTACCGATTTGTATTTGAAGCAGGATTTAGCGGGTATGTGGAAACTAAGCGAGCTAACCGGGCCACAGGCAGGCGATATGTCGGCTTTGGTCGATAACCGCAACCGCAACTGGCTCAAGAAACTGCCCGCCCTCATGGCCACTCGCCCCACATTTATTGCGGTTGGTGCCCTGCACCTGCCCGGCCCCAACGGGTTAATTGCGTTGTTGAAAAAGGCCGGGTATCAGCTGAGAGGCATTTAACCCGCTCCTCTTCACCGGATGGAGGCCGCGTTGGCCGCTGCCGTACGATCTGTTACTGCTTTTTTATCACTGGAATCAATTTCTGTAAGGCTTTAAAGCGGACTTCGTCAGGCTCAGGCTCGGCAATAGGAAGTTTTTGGAGTTCACTAATTAGAATTTTGCCGACCAGCAGCCGCATATTTTTCTTATCGTCGGCGGGTATCACATACCAGGGGGCTTTGTCTGTAGCGGTTTCGTTGATGGCTTCTTCAAACGCCTGCTGGTAGGTATCCCAGAACTCCCGTTCTT
>JBBQUC010000061.1:0-12833 GCA_038212815.1 Cytophagales bacterium | reverse complement strand
CCCGAAGGTGTACGCGGTGGCCGAGGCTCTTTCCGCACACCGACCGACTTGAATCTGCATCCGCACTCTCCCGGCTATCGGCTTATTCTGAATAATGTGCTGTTCCCCTCGGCCCGCAAGAAAAAGCGCAAAACATAATTTTTGGCTGAACTGGAAAATAGTCAAAAAATTAATAAAAAACTGCTATGTTTACGGGCGTTGTACCTACCGCTATATACGTAACGCCGACAGCCCTACCTCGATGGACTATTTGCAGGAAACCCCATGTGCCTCATGTAGTAAGCAGTTTTTATCGAACAACTCCCGAACCCATCGGTGGTATGCTACGGCTTTAAGTTTCCTTGTCTTGATCTTACCCAAATGTCCATTTTGCGTGGTGGCTTATACCAGTTCAATGGCTATTTGTGGGGCACCATCCATCGTGAATCACTATACCGATTGGGGGGCGGGGCTGGCCATTGGGCTGGCGGGGCTTTGCCTGGCTAGCATTGCCCGAAACTACCGGGGGGCTGGCACTCGCACGGCTATCGTCATTGCGTTAGTGGGTATTGTATTGCTGTTAATTGGCCTGTTTATTCCCAATGCGCTGCCCTGCTATTATACGGGAGCGGCACTCCTGTTTTTTAGTAGCGTTTACAATGGTCGGGGCTACCGGTGGTTGAGCCGCATTGTCTGACGAACACTTTTTTGCAATTACTTTATTTTCATCCTAAACGGTTAACTTTTCCAATGATCGCAGCAGACTTTAACTACGAAGCCCCCACCACGCTTGACGAAGCCATTGCGCTGCTTCAGAAGTATGGCGATGAGGCCAAAATCCTGTCGGGCGGGCACAGCCTGATTCCGATGATGAAACTTCGGTTTGCCTCTCCGGAGCATATCATCGACATCAACAACATTCCCGGTCTATCGGACATCAGCATCGACGGACAAACCCTCAAAATCGGTGCCCTAACCCGCGAGGCAGAGGTCGAACATTCGGCCCTACTGAAAGTACACTTTCCCATTTTTGGTGACGTGACCAAGCTTATTGCCGACCCGCAGGTTCGCAACATGGGTACTGTTGGCGGCAATTTGGCCCACGGCGATGCCGCCAATGACCATCCCGCCGTAATGCTCGCGCTGAATGCTACTGTGGTGGCCACCGGGCCGGAGGGGGTGCGCAGCATTCCGATTGATGAATTTTTCCTCGGTTTCTACATGACGGCCCTCCAGCCCGACGAAATTCTGACCGAAATTCAGATTCCGATGCCAGCCGCCGGAACGGGCAGTGCCTACCATAAGCTGGAACGCAAAGTAGGAGACTACGCTACTGCCGGTGCCGCCGTTCAACTGACCCTCGATGGCAACGGTGTTTGCACGTATGCAGGCATTGGCCTAACCAACGTGAACCCGCTTCCGCTCCGCGCCGAACGCTCCGAAGCGGCCCTCCTGGGCAAAACCCTTACGGACGAAGTCATTGCCGAAGCCGCCAAATGCGCTTCTGAAGACTGTAACCCTTCCGCCGACCTTCGGGGCGACGAAGAGTACAAACGGGCCATGGTAGCCGTGCTGGTAAAGCGCATGATTCACAAAGCCGCTGGCCGCGCTGTCGCGTAGACGTCACTCATTCACCTAATTACTCCTTGTTTTCAGATGAAACAAATAACCGTCACCGTAAACGGACAAGCTCACTCGGCAGAAGTAGAGCCGCGATTGCTCCTTGTACACCTCATCCGCGAAAATCTAAACATGACGGGTACGCACATTGGCTGCGATACCAGTAGCTGCGGAGCCTGTACCATTTTGCTCAACGGAAAATCCGTTAAGTCGTGTACCATTCTGGCTGTTCAGGCCAATGGCAAATCCATCTCAACCGTCGAGGGGCTGTGCGCTCCGGGCGCTCCACTGAATAATCTCCAGGAGGGCTTCAAAGAAAACCACGGGCTGCATTGTGGATTCTGTACGCCCGGCATGATGATGCGGGCCACCGAACTGCTGGAAATGAACCCCGACCCAACCGAAGATGAAATCCGTTGGGGGATTTCGGGCAACCTGTGCCGCTGCACGGGCTACAATAATATTGTGAAAGCCATCCAGTATGCCAGTGCCAAAAATCGGGGTGTAGAACCCGCATCAACCGAACCACAGTTTGTATAAACAAGCACCCCACCCCAACCCCTCCCTAACGGGGAGGGGCTAAAACATAAATTTCAAATGACACAACCATGTAAAACATCAAAGGCCATCAGCGGCATGGGTCACTCCATGAAGCGGAAGGAAGATGCGCGATTTCTACAGGGCAAAGGCAATTACGTCGATGATGTAAAACTCGATGGAATGCTCTATATGGACATCGTCAGGAGTCCGTATGCCTACGCTAAAATCACCAAAATAGATAGCGAAGCAGCGCTGAAAGTGCCGGGCGTTTTGGCCGTTATCACGGGTCGCGACCTCGAAACGTATGGTCTCCACTGGATGCCAACGCTGATGTCGGACACCCAGATGGTGTTACCGACGGACACGGTCATGTACCAGGCACAGGAAGTAGCTGCCGTGATTGCCACGAGCCGCTATGCCGCCCGCGATGGGCGCGAAGCCGTGCGGGTTTCTTACGAGCCGATGAAGCCTGTAATCGACCCCTTCAAGGCACTTTTGCCTGATGCGCCGGTTCTTCGCACCGACAAACCCGGCAAGACAGATAACCACATCTGGCACTGGGAAGTAGGCGATAAAGCCAAAACCGAGGCCGTATTCTCGACCGCTGACGTAGTCGTGAAAGAGCAGATGCACATTCCGCGCATCCACGTGGCCTCTATCGAGACCTGCGGCTGTGTGGCCGATTACAGCAAGATCAATAACCACCTCACTATGTACATGACCACGCAGGCACCGCACGCCATTCGCACGGTCATTGCATTGGTGGCTGGTCACGTGGGGCTGACGGAGGAAAAAGTACGGGTTATCTCGCCGGATATCGGCGGTGGGTTTGGCGGTAAAGTACCCGTGTATCCGGGTTACGTGATTGCCATTGCTGCTTCGTTTCTAATTGGCAAGCCCGTGAAGTGGATCGAAGACCGTAGCGAAAACCTACAGGCCGACTCCTTCGCCCGCGACTACCACATTACGGCTGAAATGGCCGGGACAAAAGAGGGTAAAATCCTGGCTACCCGCTTCAAAGTGCTGGCTGATCACGGCTATACGGATGCGTCGGCCAACCCGTCGAAATACCCAACAGGTATGTTTTCCATCGCGACTGGATCGTATGACTATGGCACTACGTTTATGGAAGCCGATGCCATTTACACCAACAAGCCGCCGGGTGGGGTGGCTTACCGCTGCTCGTTCCGGGTGACAGAAGCGGTTCACGCCATCGAGCGGATGACCGACCGCTTTGCCTTTGAAATTGGTAAAGACCCGGCTCAATTACGCTTCGAGAACTTTATCAAGAAAGAAGATTTCCCCTGGCACTCGCCAACAGGCTGGATCTACGACAGTGGTGATTACGAAGCGGGCCTTCGCAAAGCGATGGATGCCATCGACTACGACGGTTTGCGCAAAGAGCAAATCCTGAAGCGGGCCAACGGTGAGTTGATGGGCATTGGCATCTCGACCTTCACCGAAGTGGTAGGAGCGGGACCATCCAAAGATTTTGACATTCTCGGCATCAAAATGTTCGATAGTGCCGAGATTCGGGTTCACCCAACGGGCAAAGCTATCGCCCGTTTTGGCACCAAATCGCAGGGGCAAGGCCACGAAACGACATATGCTCAGATCATTGCGGAAGAGTTGGGCATTCCTGCCGAGAATATTCAGATTGAAGAGGGCGATACCGACACGGCTCCCTACGGACTCGGTACGTATGCCAGCCGAAGTACGCCAACGGCCGGGGCAGCCGCTGCCATTGCCGCCCGCAAACTCCGCGACAAAGCCCGAAAAATTGCGGCTTTTTTGCTCGAAGTGAGCGAGGACGACCTAGAGTGGGAGCCGGGTAAGTTTTTTGTGAAGGGTGCGCCCGAAAAGGCCAAAACCATTCAGGAACTCGTTTTTGCGGCTTATACGAACCACCCGCAGGGCATGGAGGCCGGTTTTGAGGCAACCCATTACTACGATCCTCCAAACCTCACGTTCCCGTCGGGCGCGTATATCTGCGTGGTGGACATCGATAAAGAAACGGGCGAAATCAAAGTGCGCCGGTTTGTAGCCATCGACGACTGTGGCAACATCATCAACCCGATGATTGTGCAGGGGCAGGTTCATGGCGGCCTCACACAGGGCATTGCCCCGGCTATGTACGAGGCTCTGGTCTATGACGAAGACGGTAACATCCTGAACGGCACTCTGATGGATTACCTAGTTCCCACGGCGGTGGAGTCGCCAAATTGGGAAACAGGCCACACCATTACGCCTTCACCGCACCACCCCATTGGGGCCAAAGGTGTGGGTGAGTCGCCAACGGTTGGTGCTCCACCGGCCATTGCCAACGCCATTGTCGATGCACTTTCGCCCTACGGTATCACGCACTTAGACATCCCCATCACGCCCTTTAAAGTCTGGAAGGCGTTGAAAGAGAAGGGAGTAGTTTGACTTAACACCCCCACCCCACCCCGTTAGGGAGGGGTGGGGGTGGGGGTGTTAACGCACTATCATGACAACGAATCTGACAAAAACATTTGAGGTCGAGCAGCCCATCGACCTGGTGTGGGCAACACTCACGGATCCTCCTAAAATTGTAGACTGTGTGCCCGGAGCCTCGCTCACGGAGCAGGTGGATGCCGACAATTATAAAGGGTATGTGGGGCTTAAATTTGGTCCCGTGAAGGCTGGCTACGACGGTCTTGTTACATTTGTTCTGCGGGATGCCGAGAACAAAAAAATGACCCTGAAAGGGCTGGGTTTGGATAGTAAGGGCAAAGGCAGTGCCGAAATGCTCATGAACGCCACCCTGACCGAAGTGGACGGCAAAACTAATGTGGTAGCTACGATGGATATTACCATTACGGGGATGCTGGCGCAGTTTGGTGCCCGGCTAATCAACGACGTGTCGAACCAGGTATTTAACCAGTTTGTCTCGAATTTCAAGGAGAAACTGGCCAAATCAGGTGATGGCACAACCGCCGAAACAACGGTAGAAGCTGAAACTGACGAATCAAACTCTGGTATTGGTGGATTCATTAAAAAACTCTTCTGAGATACTCGCAGCTTTAGAAACGCATCAGTACGTCGCTGACGAGGAGTTGGCGACGGTACTTTTTTTGATGCTCCGGCTCCGCAAACCACTGCTGCTCGAAGGCCCGCCTGGGGTTGGGAAAACCGAAATTGCACTGGTCCTAAGCGATTTGCTGCAAACCCCGCTTATTCGTTTGCAGTGTTATGAAGGGCTGGACGTGAATGCGGCTGTGTATGAGTGGAACTACCAGAAACAATTACTCGGTATTCGGCTACAGGAGGGTAGCGGCTTGTCGGTGGCCGAAAAAGAGAAGCATATCTTCGGGCCTGATTACCTGCTCAAACGCCCACTCTTGCAGTCGATCACCAATGAAACGCAATCGCCGGTGCTGTTGATTGACGAACTCGACCGTTCCGACGAAGAATTTGAAGCGTTTCTGCTCGAATTGCTCTCCGCGTTTCAGATCAGCATTCCCGAAATCGGTACGATCAAAGCAACGAACCGCCCTTACATCATCCTGACCTCGAACCGCACCCGCGAATTGAGCGATGCTCTCAAACGGCGGTGCCTATACCACTGGATCGACTACCCCTCGCTCGACAAAGAAATGGCGATTGTTCAGAAACGCCTGCCCCTCATCGAGACGCAGTTGCTGACTCAGGTAGTTGATTTTGTGCAGGATTTACGGCAACGAAAACTGGCGAAAACACCCGGCATCTCCGAAACCATCGACTGGGCTGAGTCGCTGATGGCCTTGGGCTACCGCGAGGTGAACCAAAAAGCCATTCAGCAAACGCTGGGCAGTTTACTGAAATCAGTGGATGATATACGGCTGATACACAATGAAAATCCAAGCGTTCGCAACCAATAGCCTGACAGAATCCATTGTCGCGTTTGCACAATTCGTACGGAGCCACGGCCTTAATGTCGGTATTGAGGAGACGCAGGATGCACTTTTGGCGGCTGGTACGGGTCTGTTAACCAATCGATTAAGTACTAAACACGCGCTGAAAGCACTGTTTTGCACCTCGCCCGAAGAGCGGCTGATTTATGACCGGCTTTTTAGTTTGTATTGGGATACCAACCCAATCGACCTGCGCGAAAACAAGAACAAAACCACCACGCAGGGGGCCGTTCTGAAAAAGACTAACACGACGCTGGTGCTGCTTGGGGAGGGGAAAACACCCGACACGGTTAAGGATGCCAAAACGGTGTCGGGGGCTAACGAGACAGAACTGTTACGAAAAACCGATTTTACGAAGGTGAGCGAGGTGGAAGCCCGGAAACTGGAAGAAATTGCCCAGCGTCTGTTCCGTGAAATTGCCATGCGCCTGCGCCGACGGATGAAAGAAAGCAAAACGGATGGCAAGATCAACCTGCGCCGAACCATCAGACGAAGCATTAGTTTCGGGGGCGAACCGCTGGAACTGTTTCGGCGGGCCAGAAGGCCGAAAAAACAACGCCTGATTGTGCTGCTCGATGTGAGTGGTTCGATGGATAAATACAGCTTTTTTCTGCTCCGGTTCATTGTTGCTTTGCGCGAACATTTCCGGCAACTCGAAGCCTTTGTGTTCAGCACTACGCTCATTCGCATCAGCAAAGCCATTCAGTGTAATCAGATCGACACGATTCTGGACTTGTTGAATCAACAGGCCAACAATTGGTCGGGGGGAACAAAAATTGGCGAGTGCCTGGAATCGTTTTACGATACCTACGGCAAACGAACGCTGAACGGCTCGCCCACCGTTATTATTCTGAGCGATGGCCTGGAAACAGGTAGTCCTGAAAAACTGGGCGAACAGATGCAGCGAATTCATCGGTGGGCCAAAAAAGTGGTGTGGCTCAACCCATTGAAAGGGATGACGGGCTACGAACCCATTGCGCGGGGCATGGCGGCTGCGCTGCCGTCGGTGGATGAGTTTAAGGCCGCTCACAACCTGAATAGTTTACTGGAACTCGAAACCATTTTAGCCAATGCTTGACGAATTTTTAACCCAATATAACCACCTGCGCCAGCAAAACGAACTGTTTGCCACGGCAACGGTGGTCTGGCGCGAAGCCCCCAGTTCGGGAAAGGCGGGCGACCGGGCCATCATCGACAGCAAGGGTGAGGTGACAGGCTGGGTAGGCGGTGGCTGCACCAAAGGCATTGTGCTGAAAGAAGCCAGTGCCGCCATGCAGGAGGGCCGCCCCAGGCTGGTGCGGGTAAGTCCCGACCCCAATGCGACCCCACAAACCGGCATAAAAGAGTACCAGATGACCTGTCAAAGCGGGGGGAGTGTCGATATTTTTATTGAGCCGGTCATGCCCAAAACGCACCTGATTATTATGGGTAAATCGGCTATTGCCCAGGCTCTTGCCGCCGCTGCCAAACTCCTCGACTATAAGCTAACGGTGATGGCTATGGGCATAACCGAAGGAACATTCGCTGGTGTTGACGACCTAAAAATGGCCTTTAATTTCGCAAAAATCTCCGTAAACAAGCACACCTTTGTGGTGGTGGCCACGCAGGGCGAACAGGACGAAATGGCCCTGAAAGCCGCTCTGAAAGCACCATTGCCGTATTTAGCGTTTGTGGCCAGCCGCAAAAAGCGCGATGCTGTGTTCAGCTATCTGCGGTCGGCAGGGATTAGCGAAAGCGAGTTGTCGGTCATAAAAACACCAGCCGGGATCGACATTAAAGCTAAAACACCCTATGAAGTAGCAATCAGTATTTTGGCGGAGATTATCCAGGTTGTGCGCAGCCAGCCAACGCAGCCCGAAGCCCCGAAAAACCTCATTGGCGACGATAAATTTTACATCAATCCGGTTTGTCAAATTCCGGTGGACAAAACCGCTCCCAAGCACATAGTGGAGTACAAAGGGGAGACTGTTTATTTTTGTTGCGACGGCTGCAAAGTAAAATTTGATGCCGAACCAGGAAAATATATTCACGCATGAAAGAGATTAAAGCAATTATTGCCGGCTACGACCACCTCGACCGGCAGGCTACGCAGGCGGCATTGGCCACCGTGGTTCGGGTTGAAGGGTCGTCGTATCGGCGCACGGGTGCCCGGATGCTCGTGATGAGCGATGGAGTCTGGATTGGCGGCATTAGTGGCGGTTGCCTCGAAGGCGATGCTCTCAAACGCGCCCGGTTAGCCATTGCCAAAGCCACGCCTTCTAAAATTACTTACGATACTACCACCGACGACGAGCACCAAATTGGCGTTGGGCTGGGGTGCAACGGCATCATTGACGTGCTGTTTACTCCCCTCGATGTCAACGACCCCAACAATCCCGTCGAAGTACTCAAAAACTGCATGAACGAACGTCGCCAAACACACGTGCTGATTACCATTACCGGGTTGGAGGGCAACTGGAAGTCAATCAAAGAAGGGGATGTAATTCGATATGCCGACGCAACAAGCCTGAATGTGCTGGCTAACAGCGATATTCAGAAACAGTTAGACCAGAAAATTAAGGTGCGTATCACCAAAGGCGTATCGGCCCCGTTTCGGTTTGAGAGTGCAGAAGGGCAACTGCTCGAAGCGTTTATCGAAATACTGTCGCCCGAAATTCACCTCGTGTTGTGGGGCCATCAGTACGATGTATATCCACTCACCAGGTTGGTAAAAGAGTTGGGCTGGCGGGTAACGATTGTGGCTAATCCGTTAAAAGTCAACCGAAAAATCGTTGCGTTGGCTGATGGTATCGTTCTGCCTGAAAACTTCACCGACATTGTTTTCGATGCCCACACGGCCATTGTGCTGATGTCGCACGATTACAAAACCGACAAAACGAACCTGCCCACCGTACTGGCTACTAACGCGCCCTACATTGGCCTGTTGGGGCCGCGTGTCCGCTCCGAACGCATCTGGAACGAACTCGCCGACGAAGGTAATCCCATTGCTAAGGAAGATTTCCCCCGCGTTCACGCGCCCGTTGGCCTCGACATCGGGGCCGTTTCTCCCGAAGAGATTGCTCTGTCGCTCGCTGCCGAAATCAGGGCTTCGTTTTCGGGTCGGGATGGTTCCTATTTGCGGCTTCGGCAAAGCACTATTCATATGCGGGAGTAGGGAAATTACCTCTATACAGTCATTGTTAGTGTGAAGCCCGAGTTTTATAACTGATCTTGAAAAGTGTGCCGTTCAGATCATCCGTTACATACAGTGAGCCGTCTGGCCCCTGGGCCAGTCCGCAGGGGCGATGCTGCACGGGGCCGGTGGGTTTCACCAAGTCGATACCCGCAAAATTGTCCGCGAAGATTTCCCAGGGACCGGCTGGTTTGCCGTTTTTAAACGGAACAAAGCCAATCAGGTAGCCTTTGTGGATTGTCTGCGACTGGCCATGGAAGGCAATAAACGCGCCGTTCCGATAGCGTTTTGGAAAGGTAGTGCCGGTGTAAAATAATAGGCCATTAGGTCCCAAATGGGCCGGAAAAGCAGCCAGCGGGTCTATGGTTTTAGTGGTACTTACCTGTTTGCCATCGCCCCCATACTCCGGGGCCAGAATCTTCTTTTTCTGGATATGGTCGTAATAGAGGTAGGGCCAGCCCGCATCGTCGCCCTGATGCAACTCATACAGGGTCTCGGCGGGTAGGTCGGCACTTTGCTGCGGAGTGTAGTACTGTGGGTAGAAATCATCGAAGGCACCCCGGCCATGCTGCATCACAAAGAGCGAGTTGGTTTGGGGGTTCCAGTCCAGGCCAACCACATTTTTCAGACCAGTAGCAAACCGCACCCCGCTGGCAAAGGGTTGGTCGGGTAGGTTGGCCTTGAAACGCCAGATACCAGCCGCCGAGTCGAGTAGCGAACAGGGCATAATGCCTTTTCCAGTACCCGGCACCCGGCAGCGGTCATTGTCAGAGGCTATGTTGACATAGATATTCCCCTGGGTATCGACGGCAATCGACTTCGATTTATCGCGGTCTTTCTCCCGCAGGCCCGACACGATTTTCTCTGGCTGATCAGGATTGATTACTTCCTGGTTGGCGGTTAGTTTATATCGGTAAATGCTATTGTTCGACGAGGCATACAAATAGCCATCCCGGATGAAAATGCCCGTACCAGGATAATCACCAAAGCCAACCTGCTCATCCATAACGCCATCGCTGTTGGTGTCGCGCAGCCGGTAAATTCCTTTGCCCTCTTTCAGCTTGGCCAACTTCACATAAATATCGCCGGATTTATTAACCACCAGGTGCCGGGCCGCTCCGAGGTCTTCGGCCACAATAGCGGCTGAAAAGCCAGCCGGGAGTTTTATATCCGTTGGTTTAATGGATTTTGGGGATTGATGGACTGATTTTATGGGGGGTACACTGGCGTTCAGTTGTACGCTGTTTACGGCAAGGAACGCCGTAAGAAAACAGGTAAACGAGACTAAGGGCTTGCTCATGGCTTGGCTGGGCGGTCTGAAGGGAATTGCCCACTCTTGCCAAAGACGAGGTATAGGGCGTAATTACCCGTGTTATCAATTGGCATGTCTATTTTTCAGCTCCAACAAAATGGCCCGCCTAGTTTGCGGGCCATTTTATTTATGGTTCAACTAAAATTAACGCGCTATGCCAATGCTTCTTCCGCCCTGGCTTTGCTGGACTTATACGCGCCCATCACCGAATCGACCACCGACGATACCACATTCGACACTACACTGGCTGCCGTGTCGGTGACGGATTGTACCTGAGCGTGGTAACGGGATTTAGTAGTGGGAGTAGCGTTGGTATAAGCCCGCACCAGCGCGTAACCAGCCAGTGCTGCAACCGCAATCCCAACCCCTACCGACCAGGCGGGGGTTTTGCCTTTGTCCGACTCATCTTTGGGGGTGAGCAGTTTACGCATCAGGGCGGCCAGGGCTTCCTGGGGCGATACGTACGCCATAATTTCCTGCGCCTTATTCACCAATCCGCCCGGCACTACTTTCGCTTCTCCTTTCATTAGTGCCTTATACCCATCTCTAGCAACCATTGCCGGGTCGTCGAGCGTATCCTCAACGTTGAGTTTAGGGGCATCGGCCTCGCGGAAGAAGTTGGTAGCGGTAGCGTTGGGCATTAAAGCAGTCATGGTTACGTTGGTGCCTTTCAACTCATTGTTGAGCGACTGCGTCAGGCTCCAGACGTAGGCTTTAGTGGCGGCATAAACAGCCATGAGCGGGAAAGGCGTTACCGCTACCATGGAGGCTAGTTGCAGAATTCGCCCTTCATTCCGGGCTACCATGTCGTTCAGGTATAGCTTAGTGAGCAGCGTGGTAGTCAACACGTTGAGGTGAATAAGCTCTTTTTCACGTGCCCAGTTCGTTTCGGTGGCAAACTTGCCATAGGTGCTTACGCCGGCATCGTTCACCAGAATATCCACGGTAATCCCTTTGCTTTTTACGTCGTCGTATAGCTCCTGGGCCACATCCTCGCGGGTCAGGTCTTTGTTGATAACGGTTATCTGCTCAGTGCCATAGTTGTTTTTAAAGACCTCGCCCAGGCGGTCGAGCTTGTCTTCGCTGCGGCCAACAAGCACCAGATTATAACCATCCTGCGCGAATAGTTTGGCGAGTTCCTGCCCGATGCCACTTGATGCACCAGTGATTAAAGCGGTTTTACCTGTTCCTGTTTTCATGTTGTCGAGAGAGTTGTTCACAACTGGTATTTAGTAGTAGAACGACTCTGCCCTCAAGTTGTTTCAGGAATGTATAGGCTCTGTATGGCTACGGCTTAGCGGCTGTTTGGTCTAAAAACAGGTAGCGGGCACGGTTTTTATCTAGTTCAAGCCGGGTATTTACGTCGATGACCATCACCGGAGCAGCTTCTGCGCCATTGATAACGGGCCAATTCGGTAGGCCGGTACCGTTAGGGTTGCCGGTTTTGATGAAATTAGCGAAATACCGCTGCATTATTTCCGATACCTTATAGTCATCGGGGGTCCAGGCATAGGTTTTGTTGCCGGCCAGATTACCCATGGCATACTCAATCTCGGCGGAGTGGACGGCACCCTGTGCAGGCGGGGCTTTGGGGGTAGCCGTTGTTCCGGTTCCTTTCACTACACCTCCTGCCAGGCCGGGGGTAGCATCGCCCATGGCGGCTGTCATAGCGGGGCGGGGGCGGGCATAAAAATAACGATAGGTAGGCTTGCCGCCGGTTCTGCTGTGCATATCGGCCCATTTCCAGGTGCTGAAGCCAATAAATCGGTCACTAGCCAGGTCGGTGGCAGCCTGAACCACTTCGGCTTCGGTGGTAGCAGGGTAGCGTTTAAGGGCTTCTTCGGCCCGGTCGCCATAGAGTTTCTGTACAGCTTTAGCGTAGCCTTCGGGGGTGGGTTTTTCGGCACCCAGCACGGCCCTGGAATTCATTTCTTCGGAGTTCCAGCCCGCCAGCAGCGGCACATGGGCCTGTTCGCCAGCGGCAAAAATGGCGGCTGGGGCTTTGGGGAAGAAATACCCGTCGATGTTAGGCACGGGCCAGGGCGACCCCGGCTTGGCGGTTACCTCAAGCACCTGCGCGGCAGGCATGGCGCGTAGTTCGGCCAGTGAGCTGGCACCGGCACTGCTGGCAAACTTAACCCCGGCCTGCTCGGCATCGGCCAGCGTCTGGGCCGAGAGGGTACCCATCAGGGAGCCACTCTCGCCAATGGCACCAGCAATCAGGTTTTTAGCCAGGGGAGATACCATCTGGGCACTCACCGCCACTGATCCCGCCGATTCGCCTGCAATGGTAACC
>JBBQUC010000060.1:0-12846 GCA_038212815.1 Cytophagales bacterium | reverse complement strand
TCAGGGGCTATTTACCGGCTCTTCCCTCTAGCCCTCCGGGTCACTCGGGCAATGAACCGTATTTAGCCTCCCGGATGGCCTGCCACTCGCGGGCGGTGCCGCCCCTGGAGAAATGCTCGTCTTCGTCCTGGATTTCCTGATCCCACGTAAAGTCTGTGGTGTACTGACCCGCACGGGTGAGGTCGAACTGCAACTGATTGGCGCGGGGCCGACCTTCGTTTTTTCGCAGCTGATACAGTTGCTGCATGGCCTCCGTCACCTCGTCGGCAAAATCGGTAGAGAGGGGGTGCGTCTCACCCGCTGGGTCGAGGTAGGTACCATCGAACTCAATATCCAGCCCATTATCCAGAAACTGCACCTGTAGGCGGGCAATTGTCCACTCATCAGCAATGCTTTCGGCAATGGCATCGGTCACTAACTCATACATCGCGTTGGTCGTCATACACGTATCAAATTAACGGCTCTTCCTGTAGTAAAGTGTCGAGCTATTTTCGGGGCGGAGAATGCGTTTGGCGGCTTCCTGCAAATCAGCGGATGTGACCGACTGTATCTTGTCAGCTTCCTGGTTCACCAGGTCGGCATCACCGGCGTTAGCGGCAAAGGCCAGGTTCATGGCGCGGTTCAGGAGTTCGACCTCCGAGAACGCCAGCGTGGCTTCGGCCTGATTTTTCACTTTAGCCAACTCTGTGTCCGATACGGCGGTGTCGATCAACTCCTGCAACACGGTCTGCACAGCGGCATCGGCTTCTTCGAGGGTTACGCCCTCGTTGAGCGTACCCTGCACCAGTAACAAACCGGGGTCGAGCGAGGAGGTGATGTGGGCACCAATATTATTGAACAGGGGGTTGTCGCGCAGTAGCCGCTGGTATAATCTGGCCGATTTACCCCGGCCCAGTACATCGCCCAGCAGGTCAGCAGCGGCAAAATCGGCCTCGAACCGGCCCGGCATGTGGTAGGCTTTATAGAGTGCGTTCAGCGGCACATCGGCAGTGGCTTCGGCATGGCGGGCTACAGTTTGCCGGGGTTCGACCGGGAGCGAACGCGTCAGCGATTTACCCGCCGGAATGGGCGCAAACCACTTGTCGCACAGTTGCTTTACCTGCTCGACCGTTACGTTTCCCGCCACCACCAGAATAGCGTTGTTGGGGCGGTAGTAAGTAAAAAAAAACGACTTTACATCATCGAGGGTGGCCTGCTCAATGTGACTGATATCTTTGCCAATGGTAGCCCAGCGGTAGGGATGCTGCTGATAGGCCAACGGGCGCAGTTTAAGCCATACATCGCCGTAGGGCTGGTTTAGATACCGCTGGTTAAACTCCTCGATTACCACCTTTTGCTGCACATCCAGCACCTGCGGGTCGAACGACAGACTCAACATCCGGTCAGATTCGAGCCAGAATGCCGTTTCCAGATTGGCAGCAGGCAGGGTAATGTAGTAGTTGGTAATATCGGCACTGGTAAAGGCATTATTTTCCCCGCCAACCTTTTGCAGCGGTTCGTCGTAACTTGGAATATGCTGCGAGCCGCCAAACATGAGGTGTTCAAACAGGTGGGCAAACCCCGTGCGGTCAGGGTCTTCATCGCGGGAGCCAACGTTGTAGAGGATATTGACGGCAGCCATGGGTGTGGTGGCATCTTCGAGGACAAATACCCGCAGGCCATTTTCCAGGCTAAATTGGTCGTATTGAATCATAAAAAACTTTTCTGAGCAGGTGCTGTTTACTCCACTACAATCCGACAAAAATACAGCATCGGCGCCATTCAATGAAAAAACTCTTCCTGATTGCCTTGCTGAGCTGTTCTCACCTGGCCCAGGCCCAACTAGCTACGGATGCCACCGCGCAGCAGACGGTGCTGAAAGCCATCGACCATATCTATAATTTTGAGTTTGCCGAGGCCGAACCGTACATACGGCAGTTGGCCAGTAAGTACCCTCAAAGCCCGGTTAGTGCCACCCTCCGCGCCCTGATGCTGCAATGGCAGTATTTCCCTCTTAAAGAATACCCAACCATGACCAGCCAGTTTGTACAAGCTAACCAGCAGGCTATTGCCCTGGCCGACAAACGCCTGGAACGCGATGAAAATGACCCCGAAGGCGTATTTTTCGGGCTAACGGCCCACGGTTATATGGCCCTGAAACACAACAACGACAATGAACAGTTGAAAGCCGTTGGCGAGTCGAAAAAGGCGTATAATTACCTGAGAAAGGGGTTTACCCTGCTCGATAAATTCCCGGAGTTTTATTTCTCGACCGGCCTGTATAACTACTATGTAGAGCGGTATCCTTTAGACCACCCCATTGTAAGACCCCTGATGATTTTCTTTCAGGATGGCAACCTGGCATTGGGATTAAAACAGATGGAAATGGCCGCTAAAACGGCGGTATTCTCCCGCGCCGAAGCCGATTATTACTTAGCCCTCATTTACCTGAAATACGAAAACCAACCTGCCAAAGCCGTCATATACGCCAGGTCGCTAGTCGATAAGTTTCCAAAGAATCCGATCTATGCCATCCGGTATGCTGAATCGCTGCTGCTGGCAGGTCGCTATGCCGAAGCCCGGCCCGCTATACAACGGCTGAAACAGTTTAACCACCGGCTGCTGGCCATGCCAGGCCGCGTGTTCGATGGGCTGCTTCTCGAAAAGAGCGATAAGAACGATGCCGATGCTGCCGTTGCCTACCAGTCGGCGGTAAGAATGCCCTTTAGTGACCCTTATACCAAAGAGTATATGGCAATGGCCTATGCCGGACTGGCTCGGCTGACTGCCCGAACCGGCAACCGCAACAAGGCCAAAAGCTACTACAAAAAGGCACTGAACTATGGCGAGTACAAATCGCTGATTCAGGAAGCAAAGAGTTTTTGACGGCTATGCCGGGGATACACTCCCCATTGTGTGGATATTTATTTACAGTCCTACACGGAGTAAAAAGGCTAAAATCCACAAAGTCAATAGGTGGTATAGATTTTGTCAGTAGGTGGTTGCTAGTCTAAACTTACTAACAACATAAACTACAGAGACAATGGCTTCTTTAGGCAAACAGATTTCCGACTTCTTTAACGGAAACACCACCAACGACAATGACGAAGGCTTGCGCGGGTTGTTTATCGACGAACTGAAAGGTATTTATTACGCCGAGCGGTCTATTCTTGACAACCTGCCCGCTATGGCCGATGCCGCCACTACCGATCAAGTGCGGAATGCCTTCCAGCAGCACCTCGAAGAAACCCGCAATCAGGTAACTCGTCTGGAGCGCATTTTCGAGAGCATCGGCGTGGAGGCCGACGATAAAACCTGCAACGCTATCGATGGTCTGGCCGACGATGGCGATGAAGTAATCAGTAGCACCGACGATGGCTCGCTCACCCGCGATGCCGGGCTGATCATTGCAGCCCAGAAAATTGAACACCATGAGATTGCCGTATATGGTTCGCTCCATACGCTGGCTCGGCTGCTAGGGTTCACCGAGGCAGTTCAACTGTTGGAAGAAACCTTGCAGGAAGAAAAAAATACCGACCGGAAACTGACCCAGATTGCCGAGTCGTTTGTTAACGAACGGGCCAAGTCGGAAGACCGCGATGTGAGTGAATACGGTCAATCGCACACCAGTCAGGATACTAACAACTGGAGCGACAACAAAGGCTGGAATAAAGACAGCGATACTATGACGGCTGATAGCACCCGCCATGAGTCGGGTATGAATTATGGCGGCTCAACTGAGCCATCGATCAGTACTGGGCAAGGCCGCACCAGCGATGTAACGGCTGGCGGCCCCCTGGGTGTGTAACAGTAGATTCCGTACTCCGTAAAAAAGGCGGCTCCCATCTGGGAGCCGCCTTTTGCTATTCACCACTTTATAAACTATTGTTATTCTATTCATCAGTTTCATCAGTAGCTTCCGGGCTTGGCTCGGTGCCATCGTTGTTACCCAGGCTAACCCCGTCGCCGGGCATTCCATCGTTTGGCACCATATTACCGCTCTCCTCATCGGAGTCGATCAGGGGCGAGTTGACGCTGTTGGCATCCTGATTCACATTTTCCATAACGGTACTTAAAGTGTCACTTCAAAAAAGGAAAAGATACCTTACCCCCGGCAAAACGCTTCCCATAGGCGTTGGTACAAGATACGTCCATACCGACGCAGGCTACCAACAGTGCCGTTGATAACGAAGGGAACGAACCGCCGTTGCGAAGTAGGTAGCGGCTCTACCCGAATGCTGCGGTCAGTCTCGCCAAAACTAGTCAGGCGCATCCCGGCATCTGGCAGGTCGATCTGATATTGCTCCAGATAAGCATCCGTGGTGAGTTGGCGGGTAAACTGCTGGAGTTGGTTAGCATCATACCAGGTTAAGGGAGGCATTTTTAAGTGATTATCCTCCCGGTTACGCCGACCCACAAACCGTACAGATAATAACGAGCGGCCAGCCTCAGGGCTGCTTCTGTCAGGGCGGGTTTGCACCTGTACATCCAATACTTCAAAGGAATTGGTTTCGGCGGAGGTAGCCAGTTCAATCTGCATGGTGATGAAGTTTAGTAATAGGATTACATGAATAACCAAAGCTACATCGCTTTGTTTGCGAGTATTAGGCAGGCTGGGGTATCAAAAATAGGTATATCTGTTGACAGACAGGTTAGCGAAAACGTTGCCTGCCAACCTTTTTATTAAACGGTTCAGGCTTATACGCAACTGAGCCGTTGGCAGGGGTCACTTGTCGAAATGGGTGGTTTTTCGTAGTTTTCGAGCCGACGTAGCCCTTATTTCTACCAACCCAACAATGACTGAACCGAATCCGCTTCTCCAGCCGTTTACCACGCCGTACCAGACAGCCCCCTTTCCCCTGGTCCAGCTCGATCACTACCTACCCGCTTTGCTGGCAGGCATGGCTGAGGGCCGCCAGCAGATCGAGGCCATTACCAACAACCCAGCCCCGCCCACCTTTGCCAACACCCTTATGGCCCTCGAACGGGCGGGCGAAACCCTGAGCCGGGCTACCTCCATTCTGTTTAACCTCAACAGTGCCGAGACCTCGCCCGATATGCAAAAAATTGTGCGCGAAGCCTCACCCCTGCTCACCGAATACGGCAACGACATCACGCTCAATGGGTTGTTATTTACCCGCGTAAAGGCTGTTTATGATGACCGCGAGAACCTGAACCTCGATAGCGAGAGCCAGATGCTGCTCGAAAAATCGTATAAGCGGTTTGCCCGCAACGGGGCCAATCTGATGGCTGCCGACAAAGAAAAGCTCCGCACTATCGATACAGAGCTATCGCAGTTATCGCTCCAATTTGGCGAGAACGTACTGAACGAAACCAATGAGTACACCCTCGACATTGTGCACGAACAAGACCTGGCCGGGCTACCCGATTTTGCCCGCGAAGCAGCTAAGGCACTCGCTGTTCAGACAGAGAAACCGGGCTGGGTATTTACCCTACAGGCCCCCAGCTATGGGCCATTTATGCAGTATGCCGATAACCGTGAACTCCGCCGAATGCTCTATACCGCCTACAACTCGCGGGGGTTTCATGGCGACAAAAACGATAATCAGGCCATCATTCAGCGCATGGTGCAACTCCGATACGACCGCGCCAACCTGCTGGGGTACACTACTCATGCCGACTTTGTGCTGGAAGAAAGCATGGCTGGGTCGCCTCAGAAGGTGCAACACTTTTTGACTGACCTGGTGGACTACGCCAAACCCGTTGCCGAGAAGCAACTCGCCGACCTAACCCGCTACGCTCAGGTCCACGGGTTTACCGGAGACCGGCTGGAAAGTTGGGACAGTAGCTATTATGCCGAGAAGCTGAGAAAAGAACGCTATGACCTCGACGACGAGATGCTGAAGCCGTACTTCAAACTCGACAATGTGCTGGACGGGGTCTTTACCATAGCCAACAAACTCTACGGCATTACCATCAAACCCCGCACCGACATTCCGGTCTATCACCCGGAGGTAAAAACCTACGAGGTGTTCGACCGGGATGGTCTGTTTCTGGCGGTGTTTTACGGCGACTATTTTCCACGACCTGGCAAACGGGCCGGTGCCTGGATGAATGATCTACAGGGGCAGCGGATCGAGAATGGCCAGAACGTACGGCCCCATATTGTGAACGTCTGCAACTTTACCCGCGCCACAGACACCAAACCCTCCCTGCTTACCTTTCAGGAGGTCACTACGCTCTTTCATGAGTTTGGGCATGCCCTGCACGGTATGCTGGCCAATGGGCAGTACGAGAGCCTGAGCGGCACCAATGTACCCCGCGATTTTGTCGAGTTACCTTCGCAGGTGATGGAAAACTGGTGCTATGACCCCGAAGCCCTGAAACTCTTTGCCCGCCATTACCAAACCAACGAAGTGATTCCGCAAGAGTTAGTCGAAAAAATCCGCGACAGCCAGAACTTCATGGCGGGGATGGCTAATCTGCGGCAACTCCGGTTTGGGTTAGTGGATATGTATTGGCATAGCCAGCAGCCTACCGGCGAGCCGGTCGATGCCGTCGAGCATCGGATAGACTCCCTCGTCAATCTGTTTCCGCCTGTGAGTGGCACGGCGTTTAGCCCCGCCTTCTCCCACATCTTCGCGGGCGGTTATTCGGCGGGATATTACAGCTACAAATGGAGCGAGGTGCTCGATGCCGATGCCTTTGATTTCTTCCAGGAAAATGGCGGCCTGACCAATAAAGAAGCCGCCGGGAACTTCCGTAAATTCATACTGGAGAAAGGCGGTTCTGAGCAACCAATGGCCCTTTACAAGAAATTCCGGGGTCGTGAACCCGCCCCGCAGGCCATGCTCCGCCGAAGCGGTTTAGTGGCCTGAACCCGAATTTTTCCCCTCATTTTTTTGTTATCAAGTGTATCACAAAACCCCTAAAAATGCCAACCTGGTATCTCGGACGAATCCGCTATCAACAACCCATCGACGACGCAACGGTGGGTACACGCAACGAAGAATTAATCAAATTAAAGGCGGTTACTGAGTCGTATCTGATTGATGCGGTCTCCTACACCGATGCCGAAGCCCGGCTCTACCGCACCGTAGCCGACAATACCCCGGAGTTTGATATCACTACGCTACGGCCCATGACCGTACACGATGTATTCCAAACCGAGGGGGGCGATCACTGGTATAAAGGCAAGGTTTATTACGTGACCGAAGATGAACGCAGTGGCCGCGAGAAGAAAGTAAATCAGGTAATGCTGGTCAATGCTGACTCGCTGAAGCAGGGATTTGAGCGACTCGAGTACGCCCTGCGCACCATGCTCACCCCCTACACCATCACCGAAATCGCGTTAACCCCGATTCTGGACGTGGTTCCCTACGAAGCCATTGCCGATGAGATACCGGCTAACCTCAAACCCCTGCGCGAAGTAGAGGCTGCTTAATGGTTTAATCAGTAGGCTGCGTACAGGTGCGCAGCCTACTGATTAAACCATTAAGGGGAGAGCCGTTCAATAAGCCACTCGCCCCCGCTACGTCGATAGCGAATCCGGTCGTGCAGGCGACTGGGGCGGCCCTGCCAGAACTCCACCGAAGTAGGCACAAGTCGGTAGCCACCCCAGTGCGGGGGGCGCGGCACGGGCCGGTCGGCAAACCGAGCCGCTACGGCCTGCTCCTGCGCTTCCAGTTCGTCGCGGCTGGTCACCACTTTGCTTTGGGCCGAAGCCCAGGCACCAAGCTGACTGCTGCGGGGGCGGCTGGCAAAATAAGCGTCTGACTCGCTGGCACTTACCGGCTCAATATGGCCTTCGATACGAATTTGCCGCTCCAGATCGGGCCAGAAAAATGTGAGCGATGCCACCGGATGAGCTGTTAGCTCCTCCCCTTTTCGGCTTTGGTAATTGGTATAAAAAACAAAGCCAGCATCAGAAACCCCCTTGATAAGCACAATCCGCCCACTTGGCTGTCCACTTGCCGACACCGTAGCGAGGTGCATAGCGTTTGGTTCAGCCACGCCAATGCGCACGGCAGCCTCGAACCAGGCCGTAAACTGCGCTACCGGATTTGGCAAAACATCGGCGGCATCCAGGCCGGCCAGGGTGTACTCTTTTCGTAAGGCGGCAAGCTCAACTGACATAAAAAAGCTGTTTTAACGCGTATTCGGCTCAACGTGCCGGAATTGCGCCTAATTTATTACTTTTGCAAAAGTAATCGGTACGATTTCAACATGGCAAACGAAGAAAAGGAAAATACCCAACCACAGGAAACGGTTCAAGCAGCAACAACGCCCCCCGTCGCCCCCCAACCCGACGTAGTGCAGGCAACTGAACCAGATACCAACCCGTTGGACAACGATATACCTGAAGCAGTAACAACAGCCTCTCCCGACGAGCCGGAACCAACTACAGACCCTGTAGAAGTCTCCACGCCCGTCGCCGATTCAACCCCGGAGTTACCCGTTGAAACCGCCGAAACAGAAATAGTACCTGAGCCAGAACCGGTATCTGAACTAGCCGCTGTTGCTGAACCAGCCGCAGCACCAATAACGGAGCCACAAACCAGCGAGGAGCCAGTGGCTGAGCCTCAGGAAGAAGCCCAGCCAGCAGAAGCCCAGGAGGAGCCAGATGGTGAAGCTGTTGCCGAGCCGGAGCCAATGGCTGAACCAGGAGCAGTTACTGAACAAGAAGACCTCGTTGCCCCTGCTGAACCAGAACCTGTTTCGGCGCAAGAGCCGGTAGCTGAAGTATCTGCCGAACAGCCCGAATCCGATACGGCAGGCACTCCCATACCCGAAGAGTTCACCGCGCAGTATGTCGATGACGTGGAAGAGCCAGTGGCACAGGCTGCAGCTGACTATAGTCATTTTTCGAAACAGGATTTCGTAAATTTACTCTCCCAGCAGGCCGAAGCACTAAAAGCTGAGAAAGTGAACCCCGGTGATTTTAAACGCGCCGACGAGTTGCTGAAAGCCACCAAGCCCCTGTTCGACCAACTTAAGCAGGCCGACCGGCAGGCAGCCTTAGCCGTCTATCAGCAGGAAAGCGAGTCGGAAGATGGGTTCCAATACACCTACGACGAAACCGTTCAGCAGTTCGACGCGGTGTATAAGCAGATCAAATCGCAGAAAAACAGCTATTTCCAGAACCTGGATAAAGCAAAAGACACCAATTTCTCAGCCAAAACCGACCTTCTCCGCCGTCTGCGCGAACTGGTGGAGTCGGACGAGACCAATGCGGGCGATGCCAAAACCAGCTGGAATGAGTTCAAGAAAATTCAGGACGAGTGGAAAGCCGCCGGGAACCTCAACTCCCCGCACAATGCCACCCTCTGGGCTACCTACCATGCGCTGGCAGATCGGTATTACAACAACCGCAATATCTATTTTGAGCTTAAAGACCTTGACCGAAAAAAGAATGTAACCCTGAAAACGGAGGTCATCGAGAAAGTTGAAGCCCTGGCTCAGGCGCATGCCGACAAGGCCGTTACCCGCCAGACCATCGAGACTGCGAACGCCCTTTTTGAGGAGTACAAACACATTGGCCCGGCCCCCAAAACCGAGCAGGAAGCCCTCTGGCAGCGCATGAAACTCGCCCTCGATGCGCTGTACGACAAACGCCGGGGTCAAACCGAAGATCAGCGGAAAGAATCGGCGCAATTGTACGAGGAGAAATCGAGAATTTACGAAGAACTTATCCCACTTACCTCGTTTAGTTCGGGCAGCATTAATGACTGGAACGACAAGACAAAGGCGGTAATGGCCCTGCAAGATCAGTGGAACGCCATTAAAGGCTCTATGCCCCGCGAGGAAGGTAAAGAGCTGAGTAAGAAGTTCTGGGGTGCGCTGAAAACATTTTTCAATAACAAAGGCGAGTTTTTCCGGCAGTTGGAGTTGAAACGCGAGCAAAACCTGCAACTCAAAACCCAACTTTGCGAACAGGTAGAAAGCTTGCTCGAATCGGGCGACGAGTCGCCGGAGATTACGCAACGGGTTATTGAGCTGCAAAAGCAGTGGAAAAACATTGGGCAGGTGCCGGAGAAGCAGAAGAATACCATCTTCGACCGCTTCAAGAAAGCCTGCGATGCGTTCTTTAACCGGAAACGGAATAAAAATCAGGAAACCGAGCGGGAGTTTGAAGACAACCTAACCCGCAAAAACGACCTGATTGCCCGCATTGAAGCCGCTGCCAACCAAAGTGCCGACCTATCGGTACTGAATGTTTTTAAGCAGGAGTGGAACAGCATTGGCTTTGTGCCCAAGAAAGATATGCAGGGTGCCCAGAAACGGTACATTGCGGCCATCAACGCGCTGGTGAGCGCTAATGGCAAACTATCTGACAAAGAGAAAGAAAAAGCCATGCAGGACAATGCCACTGAAGCTACCCGTCCCGGAGGCCGGAGTGAGCGCAGCGGTGGCGGTAACCGCGACCGGAGTCGGGGCGACCGCAACAGCGACAGCCGGGCCGACCGGGGTAGCGAATACCGGGGGAGTGGCCGCAGCGAAGGCAGTGGCGGTGGTGACAGCAAGCGCGAAAGCGACCTCCGCCGACGCATCAGCAGCATCGAGAACGACATTGCCACCTACCGCAACAACATCGAGTTTTTTGCCCGCTCGAAAAACGCCGATGCCATCCGGGCCGATATTGACCGCAAAATTGCTGATGCAACCAAGCAGATGGACGACCTGCGTCGGCAACTGCGCGAGGTACAGGGCTAAGGTTTACGGGTTTCTTTTGGCCTGTTTTTTGCAGAACTAGCCGAAAAGCGTACCTTTGCACCACGCTTAGAAAGCCCAGGCCAGTGTCGGATAGTGGTCGATTCCGCCTGATTTGTAATCAGGATGCGCAAGCGCGTCGGGGGTTCGAATCCCTCCACTGGCTCTATCAACATCAAGCCCCTACGCAAAAAACGTAGGGGCTTTTTTAGTGAGTGTACCTTCTTGTTTCAGGCAAATACAGGCATGAACTAAGCCGAGGGTATTCAATAACTTGATTTAATGTCATCCAGCTTGCCCCAACAATCCCGCATTTTGCAGACAAATATGACCTGTTTGCATATCATTTTTGCCATAAATCAACATAAAAAATGACCTTTAGCTCTTTCTGGCTGGAAATACCAAATTATGAAAAAGTCATTTGTTGTTTTAATACATATTGGTTTTTGGTTCTGTTATTTCATACTAATCGTAATCATGCTGGGTGTTTACTATCGAAGCAGCCCTCATGCGATTAATCAGGAATTCAGAATTATAAATGCGTTGAAAAATATTCTCCTTTTTGTTTTTGTACCTTCGGTTATTTCCTATTTTTCCTATTACTTTCTGGTATTTCCTAAATACCTGCAACAAAAAAAGTTTCTGCTTTCAGCACTATTTGGCCTGCTCATTTCACTTGGAGCAGCCCTCTTTGGCTATCTCCTACTGCGGTATTTTATAGAATCAGGCAGTATTGCCGATATGGATAGCAGCGGTAAATATGGCCGATCTACTGCTATCCGGGTAATCATGGTAATAACCTTTATTAATGCAATATGTGGCATTGTGGCATTGGTCATCAAAGGGTTTATTACCTGGTTTAATGAAATTAAATTGAATGAGGCCCTAAAAGAGAAAACCCATGAAATGGAAATGGCATTGATAAAATCGCAGCTCGACCCTCACCTCTTATTTAACACCATTAATAATATAGATGCATTAATTTTAAAAGATACGGTGGCAGCGTCAGACTATTTGAATAAGTTGTCTGACATAATGCGGTTTATGCTATACGAAACAAAGTCCGATCAAATTCTCCTTTCCAAAGAAATTGAGTACATAGAAAAATATATTGCGCTGCAAAAAATAAGAACTGCAAACAGAGCTTATGTACACTTTAGCATAACCGGCAATGTAGGCGGTAAGCAAATTGCGCCAATGACATTTATTCCGTTTATTGAAAATGCGTTTAAACATACTAATAACAAGAAGCTCGAAAACGCCATTTCTATTGATATAGTGGTAAAGGCACAAAAAATACAGTTCAAGTGCGAAAATAAATTCGATTCAAAACCATCGGTTCAGCAACCTGCCAGCGGGTTAGGTAATAAGCTTATTCAAAAACGATTAAACCTGCTCTATGCAGAAAAACATATGTTGGAGGTAAATAAAACAAATGACCTGTACAGCGTCAATTTAACGATTATAAATGGATAAATATACCTGCATTATTATTGAAGATGAGCCTCTGGCTCTTGAAAAGACGAAGGGTTTTGTGGTCAAAGTCCCTTTTTTGAATCTACGTGCAACGTTCGATAATGCCCTGACCGGGCTAACCTATTTAAATAACAACAAAGTAGATTTACTTTTCCTGGATATAAATATGGATGAATTGTCGGGTATAGAATTACTGGAAAGCTCAAAAATAACCAGCCAGGTTATTATTACAACTGCCTACCAGGAGTATGCGTTAAAGGGCTACGAACTACAGATAACAGATTACCTGTTAAAACCCTTTACGTTTAATCGGTTTTTACAGGCTGTAAATAAAGCGCAGGGAAATTTATCTCAACACATTGCCGATAAAAAGCTAGATTTTATTTTTGTAAAAACCGAAAATCGCTTAGAAAAAATAATGATTGATGATATTCTCTACATTGAGGGTATGAGAGACTACCTGCGCATTCATTGCTCAAGTAAAAAAATTATGACGTTGCAGAGCTTTACTGATCTTGAACAACTTATACCTGCTTACCTTGTATGCCGGGTGCACAAATCATATATGGTTGCAATCAATAAAATTGACTCGATCGAGCGCAGCAGGATAAAAATTTCAAATCAATTAATCCCTATTTCAGAAACATACAAGGAGGCTTTTCTTCAACTCATCAATAACAGGTTATAACCTTCGCAGACTAAAGTCACCTGCTTGCAGAC
>JBBQUC010000059.1:0-12848 GCA_038212815.1 Cytophagales bacterium | reverse complement strand
ATTATTTAAATAGACTAAGCGGGATAAGGGAATAGGTTCTTCATGTACCATACCGGTGCCTACTTCGGTTGGGCCGTCGAGTGGCATAGGATATCCATCGCGGAGACTTATAGAGCCTTCACTGATTTTTTGCAGACGGTAATAATCGAGCCGAACGGCATCATCAAAATTATAAGCCGCCTGACCGTCGCGCCGGGGCAGTTTGGGCGATAGATGCCGAATGAAAACGAACAGTTTCTCGAGGTCGGAATCCTGGTATGGAATCACCTGACTCAGGAAGCCGTACAGATTTCGGAACGCCTGGAGTTTACCTCGCCATAATTCGGCTTCTTCAACGTTGTCCTGCAACAGTACAGCGAAACGGGAGACAGCCGGATCGAGGGCGGCATTCATGGCCTCGTGATCGGACGCGCTTTGCTTTTGTTTGGGCTTGAAATAAACGAGACAAAACCGCTCCACATCTTCCGGCGTGTAGATACCAGAACTGTCTAACTCGACCTGTATCCGGTATAAATGCGTCGGGTCGACTTCTTCGCCGGCGACCGCTCCCTCGAAATACATTTTAAACGCCTGTCTGATTTCTTCCCGATCATTGACGAAGTCCAGCACAAACGTATCTTCTTTTAGCGGGTGGGTCCGGTTGAGCCGCGACAGCGTTTGCACGGCCTGAATGCCCGCCAGCCGTTTATCAACGTACATGGTATGCAACAGGGGCTGATCGAAACCGGTCTGGTATTTCTCGGCGACTAATAAAACGTGGTAATCGGGCGTGGAAAAGCGTTCGGGGAGTTCTTTTTCCCGGATGCCGTTATTCATGCCCTCCTCGGTGTAGGTCACGTCGGGCAGGGTGTCGTCGTTAACGATCCCGGAGAACGCAACCAGCGACTTGATCGAATAATTGTTAGCCTTGATGTATTGATCGAAGCTTTGCTTGTAACGAACTGCTTCCAGCCGCGACCCGGTCACGACCATTGCTTTGGCATGACCACCAATTTTATGGCGGGTGGCGGTGTTGAAATGCTCCACCATGATTTCGGTTTTCTGCGCGATGTTGTGCGGGTGCAGCCGCAAAAACCGGGACAACACTTTAGCCGCGTTCTTGCGCTCGACCTGCGGATCGTTGGCGGCTGCTTTCACGAGTTTGTAATACGTGGCGTAGGTGGTGTAGTTATTCAGCACGTTGAGAATAAACCCTTCTTCAATAGCCTGCCGCATGGTGTAGCAGTCGAAGGGTTCGCCACTCGTGCCAAAAACGGCCAGCGTCTTGTATTTGGGCGTGGCGGTGAAGGCAAAGAAGCTGACGTTGGTTTGTTTGCCCCGCTTGGCCATGCTGCGGTACAGTTCCTCCAATTTATCGTTTCCCTCTTCGGCAGCGAGTTGTTTAGCCGCGTTGACCAAATTCTCGCCCCCCAGCACTTCTTTTAGGTCGGTAGCCGTTTCTCCCCCCTGCGAACTGTGGGCTTCGTCGATCACGACCGCAAACCGGCGGGTGGGCAAAATGCCGGTGCTGGTTTGCCCACGCTCTTCGGCCAATTTCTTTAGCTGCTTCGTAACGAACGGAAATTTTTGCAGGGTGGTGATGACGATGGGTACGGCATTTTCCAACGCTTCGGCTAATTGCCGGGAGCTTTCTTCGATCTTTTCGACCACACCCCGCTTGTGCTCAAACTGGTAAATGGTGTCCTGCAACTGCTTATCCAATACCACCCGGTCAGTAATGACGATTACGGAGTCGAACACCTTTTGGTTGTCGGTGTGGTGGAGCGAAGCCAGCCGGTGCGACAGCCACGCGATGGTGTTGCTTTTGCCGCTGCCCGCCGAATGTTCGATGAGGTAGTTGTTGCCGACACCCTCGATCCGGGCGGCATTGATCAATGACCGGACCGCCTTTAGTTGGTGATACCTCGGAAAAACGACGGTTTCTTTTTTGATCTTGCGCCCCTCGTCGTTTAGTTTTTCTTCGACTTGCAGGTGAATAAACCGGGCCAGTAAATCGAGCAGACTGTCCCGCGCCAACACCTCTTCCCAAAGATAAGCCGTGCGGTAAGACCGCTTTTTGTCATCTTCGGGATTACCCGCCCCGCCGTCAACACCTTTGTTGAAGGGCAGAAAATACGTGGCACTGCCCGCTAACCGGGTGGTCATATAGACCTGCTCGGTGTCGGCAGCAAAGTGAACCAAGGTCCGGCGTTTGAACTCGAACAGCGGCTCGCGCGGGTCGCGGTCCTGTTTGTATTGCCGGATGGCATCCTGTACGGTTTGCTTGGTGATGGGGTTCTTTAGTTCAACGGTGGCGATGGGCACCCCGTTGAGGCTGATGGTAAGGTCGAGCGATTGGGTGCCACGGGCCGAATAGCGCAGTTGGCGGCTAATACCCAGACAGTTGGCCGCGTAATTGGCATCCAACTCCGGGTTCATGGTGTGGGCAGCCTTGAAATAGGCGACGTGCAGCAGCCGACCGTAGCACTTGAAGCCGTGCCGCAGGGTGGCCATTGACCCGTAAGCATCCATCCATTTGCACAAATCTGTCAGCACTTGCTCATTAGTGCGCTCCCCGTGCAAACTCTCTAATTTGGCCCATTCTTTGGGCTGCGTCTTTTGGATAAATGCTAACACGGTAGCCGGAAAAATTGCCCGCTCTTTATCGTAGCCGCTGGCATCGACGCGCTGATAGCCGTTGTCAAGTAAATGGCTCTCAATAACGGTTTCAAAGGCGGCTTCGGTGTAGTTAGTATTTCTCATTAATCAGGCTTTATCAATTTTCTTCTGCAACCAATATACAACTACCTGATTGTATGGTCTCAACATCCCCCGATGAGTTGCACCACTCCAATCTCCCAGCCACCGATGAAGCACATCTTTCTTTAACTTACCCTCACGTTTTTTAGTAGCCACTTTGATAAAACCTTCAAGAATAGCTCTACGAGTATTTTTTAATGTGATTAAGTTAAGGTTAAGCACTTCATTGATTTCTTGATTCAGGTCTGCATTAGTTGAGCTAATTGTTCCATTCGTCCCGTACTGAATCAAGTTTTGAATAGGTAAGTATAGATTCGTCGGATTGAACGTAAGGGGGTTGTTAGCTTTGAACGAATCGCAATGCTGCTCTTCACGCGGTCGCCCTTCGTTACCCATACAAGCACCAAGCATATTGCGATAATCAAGTTGCAGGGCCGGGAAGTTGGCCTGACATTGAAAATGCTCAATCTTCATGTTGTTAATTTCAGGCAGAATCGGTCCTAAACAATAGCAGCATAGACCCCTTTGCTCATTGTAAAGACTATCCCTTACTTCGTCTTTTTTAGGGTAATTGTCATAATTTGCTTTTTCTTTCGCTCTGTGTTCTGTAAGGCTGGTAGGCTCCTTCTTCTGCTTGTGAATTTGTATCATTGCTCAATCTCGTCCTCAAGAAAATTAATCATAGTGGCCGACCTTATCACCTCCGGGTCAGTTGGACCAATTACTTTTTTGAGTTTGTCCAAAAGCTTTTTTGCTGCTGGAAGGTCCTCACTGTCTATCTTTTCGGAAAGCGCAGTCAGTATATCATCCACCCCCGCATTTCGAGAAGCAGTATCCATTATTTCCTCCAGTACTCTACTCGAATCCATCCCGAATGAACTTGCTGGTTGGTAAATACTTTCACCAATAATGGTTATCCGCTCTGGCTTCACTTCGCCAATAATTTGTGGAGAGTGCGTCGATGCAATGAACTGACAATTCTGGAAAGTGCGCGTTAGGTTTTCGACAACCGACCGTTGCCATTTGGGGTGGAGGTGTAAATCAAGTTCGTCGATTAAGACAATAGCTGATCCATCTTTTACGGGGTCTTCCAAACCGGGATTAGCTTGCGACAGCCGCCGGGCTAAATCCAGTACGATGGCTAACACTCCGCGCTCCCCGTCGGACAATTGAGCCAATCGAAACGGTACGCCATTTTTATCAATCAGAAAATTGACTTTTCCACCGGCACCCGTAATACGCAAATTTTGAAAACCGGGCAAAAATTCGCTGACTGCTTTACGAAGTGCTTCGATGTGTTTTAAACTAATGGGGTTTTCCTTCCCTAATTCTTCCTGTGCTTTAAACCACTCAGCGAAAATCTGCAAATTAAGTCCACGATTGGCTGACAATGAATCAGCAAATGCTGCTGCCTGCTTTCCGACAGTACCCGCAATAGAAAATCGTTGCTCTGTTATCAACGACCGCTTTGTTGAAAAGTAAACTGCTAAAGGTTGTTGAGAAAGCTTTTCACCATGAAAAACTTTCGATAACTCAGGTTGAATATCTTCAAGACCAAGGACTTGCACAGTTAATTTACCAGACTCAACGTTAGTTGGCTTTTGCCGATACTTGCGAATCAAAATGTTAAAAGGTATACCTTCAAGGTCAATTGTGCATAGAACCTCTAAAGTGTCAGTCTCTTGTTTTATATCTAAATCTTTAAAATTGTGCTTCTGACTGCGCGACGCTGTAATCTCTGGTAAAACTCTTGACAGGCAAATACGCAATGCATCAAGTACAGTAGTCTTCCCAACGCCATTAACTCCAACCAATAAGTTCATACCCGTTGGCTCGAATATAAATTCGGCTTGGTCAATTGAGCGAAACCCCCCGATCTGAAGTTTTTTAATGAACATGGAGTTGAGGAATATCTATCTGTCCCGTAACAGCCGCCGTTATCAATGCCGACCGACGCTCTTTTAGTAACGTAATCGTTTGCTCAGTGGCGGAATGAAGTGTATTGAGTCTTGTTTTTTCATTCTCGACATACTCAATGATTTCAAGCTGTTCTGTAAACGGCGGGACTGACATGCTGACTGTATAAAAATTTTCCGTGTACATACGCAAAAAGCCAGATGAGCCGGTCCCCAAACCTTTAGACACAGATCTAAATATTGCTTTGAAGATATTCGTTTTGAATAGCTCCATGTAAAAATCAGGAGAAACACGCTCTACTGCTTCAAAAACAGAGTAGTCAGGGCTTACCAATCCGAGGAAGGGCGTAACAGAAGCCAAGCCACCTGAAGCTCTCATTTTATTTATCACTAAATCATTTTTGTGAGTGATCTTGTATCCAATCAAATCGCTGTCTGTGATCGGTTTCTCCGAAACTTCATCATGGGGGACTAATCCCTTATCCATTCTTAAAGAAAGCAGCGTTTCTTCACCTGTCTGTGTACGTACATCTCTCTCCCTGAAAAGCCATTTAGCCCGTTTCACCTCCCAATGCTCCGGGACGTCGGCTAACCACTCAACGCCTGATGGCTTCAGACGCACGGTTGGGTCAAGCCCACGGGTAACGGCCTGGGTAATGAGTGCCTGTCGCTTTTCGGCAAGCAGGGTAAGCATGTTTTCTTTGGCCTCAATCAGGTTGTCGATGTGAGCGGTTTCCCGGTCGAGATAATTGACTATTTCTTCCTGTTCAAAAATCTGTGGAATCCAAACCCACGTTTCTTTGAATTTTTCAACAGTGAAGTGTGCGATAGTAGACCTGTTACAAATGACATCAAACCAATCTTTATCAGAGGCTTGGCTCAACAGGTAGAAAAGAAAACGAACATTGGCTTTCTTGTCTGGCCGAACAAGGTGCAATGCGTTTTGAATGATACAATTTTCAGGAAGATCTTCTTCAACAATGGCTGCTCTTCCTACTTCACCACCTTCGCAAACCAACAAGTCGCCTTTACTAACAGTGAGGTGTTTTATATCATTCGCATTTGCCCACATTGTAGGTAGGTCCTCAGAGACTACTTTATTCCATTGAACATGCAAAGCCTTTAAATAGGGAACTTCGATATCGTCCGGCTTGGCCGGAGCAGGTTGAAGCATTTTGCCAAGCTCAACTTTGTAATAGTGCTTTATTTGTGATCGTGTCCACTCTGGACTTTTACACGGTTGCCAAGGTGCAAGATTTTCACTCTGAATACTCATGTCGTCACTTCGTTAAGCAGTCTCAAAATCTCGGCTTCGGCTTCTTTCAATTCCGCGTCTATGGTCGCTAAATCTCTCGGTGGTTTGTAGGTATAGAAATGCCGGTTGAAATTGATCTCGTAGCCAACTTTGTCTTTGGTGCGGTCCATCCAGGCATGGGGCAGATGGGGCAATACTTCGCGGGTAAAATACTCGTCAATGTCGTCGGTGAGCGATATGTTTTCAAAGTCGCGCAGGTCGGGGTCGGCCTCAAACTCGGCTTTGCCTTTCAGCACTTTTTCGGCTTTGGGGTCTTTTGCCGTAAACACGTCCCGGAACAGCTTGTGTTCAGTGGCCCGCCATTTCGAGTCGTTGGTTTTCAGGATGGCGCGAATTTTTTTATCCACCTCATTCCAGTCCATGAGCGGTTCGCGGCCCAAGATTTTGTCGATGGCCTGCACGTCGTCTAACAGCCACGGGCAGGCATCCAGAAAACGGGATTTGTCGAACAGCGTCATCTGGTAGCGCAGGCGCAGGGGCCGTTCCACCGTAACGCGAGTGTAGCCAAAGTCGGCATTGCTGAACAGTTTCGATTTGTCGTTGGTGGCAAACCGCCCGTAGAGCCGCACAATGTCGCCAATCTGATCAGGTTCACCGGCTTCGCCCTCGCCAATTTTCCGGCGTTTGTCGCCCAAACTCCGGCGCATCGGAATGTATTGGTCGCGGGCATCGACCAACTGAATCCGGCCTTTACGCGCCTTTTCCTTGCGGTTGGTCACGATCCAGATATACGTACCAATGCCGGTGTTGTAAAACATCTGTTCGGGCAGGGCCACCACCGCTTCGAGCCAGTCGTTTTCGATAATCCACCGCCGGATGTTGCTTTCGCCCGAACCGGCCCCGCCCGTAAACAGCGGGGAGCCGCTAAAGACCACCGCCAGTCGAGAGCCGTATTTCTGGTTGGCTTCATCGACCGGCTCAAACTTGTCGATCATGTGTTGCAGAAACAGCAGCGCACCATCGTTCACGCGCGGCAGGCCCGCCCCAAAACGGCCCGCGTAGCCGCGTTTGTCGTGTTCGCGGGTAATTTCGGACTGTTGCTTTTTCCAGTCTACGCCAAAGGGCGGGTTAGCAATCAGGTAATCGAAGGTGGCACCGGGAAACTGATCGTCAATCAGGCTATCGCCGTACTTGATGTTTTCGCCCATACCGTTATGGCTCACTTCCTTGATGAGCATATCGGAAGCCGCCGTCGCAAAGGCCCGCTTGTTGTAGTCCTGCCCGTAGGCATAAAGCCGAGCCTGCAAGTGATGTTGTTTCAGGTATTCCTGGGCTTCGGCCAGCATCCCGCCCGTGCCACAGGCGGGGTCGAGCATTCGGCGCACCGTGCCGGGTATGGTCAGCAGCGCATCGTCGTTGATGAATAATAAACTCACCATCAATCGGATAACCTCACGGGGCGTGAAGTGATCCCCAGCCGTTTCGTTGGCCAATTCGTTGAATCGCCGTATGAGGTTTTCAAAAATTAGCCCCATCTGCACGTTATCTACCCTCGTCGGGTGCAGATCGACCGTGCTAAACCGCGAAACGACCAGATAAAGAATGTTGGCCTCTTCCATCTTCTCGATTTCCTTCTCGAACTCGAAGTAATCGAAAATGCGCCGGACGTTGGCCGAAAAGCCATGAATATAGCTAACAAGGTCTTGCTTAATGGTATCCGGTGCACCCCGCAGTTTTTCAAACGTGAGGGATGAGTGGTTATGAAAACGCTGATTCGCCGTTTTGTCGAGCATCGAATCCAGTGCTTCACCGTCAAACTTGTTTTTCAGCGTTTCGTACCGGCTCAACACCGCATCTTTAGTGGGTTCGAGTACGCAATCGAAGCGACGGAGCACCGTCATGGGCAGCATAACCCGTTCGTATTGCGGTGGCCGGTAGGGACCGCGTAGCAGATCGGCAATCTGCCAGATAAGATTTATATGTTCCTGATGGTTAGCCATTTATTTTCATCGAAAGCCAGGTGGTCAATTGCCTTAACTGGCAATTGGTGCATGAGCATACTTCAGCAAGTTTAGGTAAAACGTTGCCAATATACATCAGGATTTAACGCCCTCACCACTTCACCAGTTTCTTCACAACGGGCTTGCCCTCGCCCTGCCGGATACGCAGGAAGTACGTGCCAGCGGGCAGGCCCTGTAAACTGATGGGTTGACGCAGGGTAAAGGCCATTTTATGCACAATCTGGCTGCGGAAGGGTTGCCCACTGGTGTTACTCAACTGCACGGCTACCGGCCCACGGTACGCCCCGGTCAGTTCGACTATTGCGGTTTCGGCAGTGGGGTTGGGCATCACATTTACCAGTTCGGCGGGTTCGGTCTCAACGCCGGTCACTACGGCAAGCGCATCTGTCCAGGGAACAATGCCTGCTTCGGGGGTAGGAAGTTTGGTGGTGCTGAAGAGGTGAAACTCGCCCGGTTGTAGCGGCACCTGTGCGTTCACATCCGTCACGTTGGCTTCTTTGCCCGTGAAATAATCGTACCATAGCCCACCCTTCGGGAAACCCGGCACAACGCTCTGCGGCAGCACATCGAAATTGCCAATCAGAAAGGCCGTTTGCGTATCGTGATTTAACGTCAGACGTTTCACTAAGCCGCTACCATCCAGCGCAAAATCGGTGGCGCGGAAGGCGGGTTGGGTTAGTTTCAGTTTAATAAACTCCTGATACACGCGCAGCAGTTTCCGGCGGCTGGCATCCTGGGCATAGTCCCACTTGACGGGTTTGGCTCCGGTGCGGCCATTCTGGTTGATGGATACATCGTAGCCCAGTTCGCCAAACTGCCAGATGAGCTTGGGACCGGGCGTAGCCAGAAAAAACGCGGTGGCTACCTTAGCCCGCTCCAGAGCCGTAGCGAGGGTTTTGGTGTTATAGCTGCCCTCCGTGCGGCCATTGGTCAGCACATCATAGATGATCCGCTCTTCATCGTGACTTTCCTGATAGCCTACTAAATTTGGGCTGTTCCAGCCCCGCTGTTTATAGGAGAGGCTGTTGATATTCGCCGATAACCCTTTGGCTGCTGCCCGAAAGTCGCCGTTGGCATTGCCCCAGAATAACATACCGTAATCGGCCAGTTCGCGCTCTTCGGTATTGTCGGCAAAGTGTTCCAGCACCACATAGGCCGTGGGGTCGTACTGCCGAATCTGGTCATAAATCCGTTTCCAGATGGCTACCCGGCTGGCATCGTAGGCACCCCAGGCAGCCACATCGCCCCCCGAATTTTTCTGGGTAAACCCTTTCGAGAGATCGAACCGATACCCATCGAAGCGGTATTCCTGCAACCAGTACTGGCACACTCGCTGCACAAATGCCTGCGTAGCCGGACTCTCGTGGTTAAAATCGAAAAAGACACTGAATGGGTGGGTAGCCTGCGGGTTGAAGAAGGGGCTGTTCGTGGCGGGCCGATCACCATCGAAATACAATTTTACGTATGGAAACTCGTAGTCGGCCTGGTTCAGCACCATGTCGAGCAGCACGGCAATCCCGTTTTCGTGGCATTTGTCGATGAAGGCTTTCAGGTCGTCTTTGGTGCCGTAGGCTTTATCGGGCGCGAAGTAGAAAATGGGGTTATACCCCCAGGAGTCGTTCCCCGAAAACTCCATAATGGGCATTAGCTCGATGGCGTTGATCCCCAATTGTTTCAGGTATGGTAGGCTATCAGCCACAGCTTTGTAGGTAAGGCTGGCCGAAAAATCACGTACCAGCAGTTCATAGATGACCAGATTATTGCTGTTGGGCCGTTTAAACGAAGCTGATTTCCAGGCATAAGCGGCCTGCCCCGACTGGAGTACGGAGACAATGTTGCCGGGTGCATCGGCGGGGAAGGGTTTGAGGTTAGGGTAGGTGGCAGCGGTCAGGAACTTATCGTTATTACGATCCAGTATCTTTTCGGCGTAGGGATCGGCCACGGCAATCTGCCCATCTACCAGGTATTGAAAGGCTACCTCTTGCCCCGGTTTCAGGCCGGGCAGTTCCAGCCAGTAGCGGTTGCCATCGGGGGTGCGGTTCATCAGGTACTGGGCCGAGGGTTGCCAGTTGTTGAATTCGCCAATCAGATAAACAAAGCTTTTCAGCGGGGCAAACAGCACCAGGGTTGCATTAATAGCACTGGTGTAGTTGATGCCGTCTTTAAGGCCCGCAGGCAGTGAGGCTATGATAGGTTGTGGTTTTACGGTAAAGTAAAACGTATCGGCGGCAGATTCGCCCGTGGGTGAGGTCATGGTGCTGGCCTGGAGAATTACCGTTCGGCGCAGGCCGGTTTGGGTACCGGTATTGAGGGAGGTACGGAGAGAATCAGTATTGAGGGCAGTCAGCACGGGCTGGCCATCGAGGGTTAGGCGAAGGGATACCTGCCTGGAGGTTTTGTAGCGTACGGTCAGGGTAGCGTTGGCATCGACATAAAAATCGCGTTGGCTTGGCTCGATCCGCAAAATGCTCAGCTTACTGTCATAGATCCGGGCGTATAAATCTTCAGTTTGGGCTTTGCCATCACCACTTTTTACCACCAATCCCAACCGCCGGATCACATCCGTAGCGGGTACATTGTAGTAGGTGCGGGGGGTAAGCACAATCTGCCACCTGTCGTTGCCCAGGGTGGTCATTTTACCCGGCTCAAAGGGTTTGCTGAAATCCGTTTGGCCAGTAGGTTGGTATCTGAAGGCATCGCCCGTTTCGGTAGGCCCCGCCCCCGACCACAGATAAACATCGTCTTTTTTGCCCAGCAACGCTTTTGCCCGGCTGTCTTTGGCCTGGGTGAGGTCGATGGTAAGGGTCAGCGACTGCTCGGCGGTGGGGAAAGCAGGCTGGGTAGTTACGCCGGGGCTATTGCCTGTTTGGGCCAGAGCAGTTGCCGCCAGGGATACAAAGAGACTAATTAAGTAAAGAAAACGCATGATTCGACCAGACTTTATTCTCAAAAGTACGGCCTATTTTTGGAAGAAAAGCCAGATAGAAGTAGCTTTATAGTGATATTAACAACAAAATACGTCTATGAAAAACGCACTGATTGTAACTGTCCTGGTAATCGCGATGTTGCCCGGCTGCAAAAAAGACACGACCGACCCTACGCCAGCTTCTACAAACAGCATTGCTGCTGATAAACTCCGGCTTACGGTAACGATGCCGATGGGTATTAAAGATGGGGATGTATTTACGTTGGCTGGTAATTTCCCCGCCGAAGCCTGGAATCCTAAAAAGAGTACAAAGTATGAACTAACCAAAACGGCTACGGCCAATGTCTATTCAGCCGACATTAGCCTGTCAGCGCTACCCACTAAGGAAGATTGGCAATACAAGGTGGTTAGGAATGCCACAGCCGCTGGCAATGACGATGGCTGGTATTATGTTGAAAAAGACGCTACCTGCTACGAGTTGACCACCAACCATATCATTGCTATTAGCGGGGCAGGGGGCAAAGAATTTAAACTAAAAGTCGATAATTTTCGGAACACCGCGCCCTGCCACGATTAGCCGTAAGTCGTCACCTGCGTTTCCGGCTCCGCAGACTGTCGGGTAGGATAAACGGCGGGCGATGCTGGCTGTTAGGCATGGGTTGATACAGGGTTTTGTTCGGCCCTTTCACGGGCATATTGTCTAAACTGGCCCGCAGTACATCGGGCGGGTCGGTGGGGTTGCGGTAAAACTCATTTCCGGGCCGAATGACCGGCATTGAGCCATTGAGCAGTGAATCGCGCCGGGCTGGTTTTGTGGGTAGCTGCGCCCAGGTTACTGCGCTGGTCAGGAGTAGTAGGAAGACCGTTTTCATGGAGTAAGAAGAGAGTTAGTCTATTGTAGATGCTCCGTTGTAGAGAATTCCATAAAGGGTAGAGGTTAAACGTGCTGTTTATTGAAAAGGATTGCAAATCGCCAGCGATCCTATTTTTTGGTCATGTTGCATATCCTCAGTATATAGCGTTTGGCAACCTATGCTGATAGCAGAGGCCAAAATCAGGGAATCATAAAACGAGTAGTGGTAACGCTCCTGAAGTTGTAGCGCGTAGTAGGTATCCTGATAGGTCAGTGGAATCACATTCAGAAAGCCAGCAAAGTGAGTCAGCCCAGTTTGAGTGTCTGCGTGAGGTAATAGTTTTTTCTTGAGACAGACGTTTGCAAATTCATTAAATACCTGAGCAGAAGTAAATGCAGTTCGGCATTGGCGTATCAACTCCTGGATATGCTGCCGCCGTATAGGATCGGTAGCAAAGTAGATTAGCAGATTGGTATCAAAGAAACGATCATCGTTCATTGGCTTCCGAGCGGTCAAAATGATAATTGGCAGGAAGGCTGACTGGTAAGCCACTAAAAAAAGTATCTGCCTCTTGAAGTGCTTCTTCACGCCCAGTTGCTACTTGACGTTCAAGGGCTTCGAGCCGCTCTAAGGCTTCGATAGGAACCAACGCACAAAGTTTTTTCCCCCGGCGTGTCAGTATAATCCGCTCTTTCCCGAAAGCTGATTGATTAATCAGATCAGCAAGTTGATAGCGGGCTTCGGCAGTGCTAATGGTAATCATGATTATCTATTTTTAACTGTACAGGATGTACAATAACTAAGTTCCTTTCAGATTTGACTAGTTGGTCTATCAGACAAAGTGCGACTTCTCAAACCCCGGCGATCTGACGGTCTCCATCTGCACCAGAAAAAAATTTTCTCCATACTTAAAATATTCTGCCCCTTACTGCGACTATGTTGGTGTAGTACATAAACACAACAACAACATGAACATTTTGCGCATAGGGGGCGTGGTTTTCGTAGCCGGTTTAGCCCTGTTTCTCATTGCCACGCTGGCAAAACTGCTGCTCATTTCAGCAGTTATTTTCGGACTGATTCGGGTAGTTGGCGGGCGGCTTTTTCGTGGCTCCTTTGGCCCACAGCATCGGATGCACC
>JBBQUC010000058.1:0-12896 GCA_038212815.1 Cytophagales bacterium | reverse complement strand
GTGGCTACTACCAGAGCTTTATTCTCTTTCACGTTGGCATCGAAAGCCTCTTTGGTGCGGCTATCCTGTGCAAACTGACTGGCTTTCTGATAGGCTTCGTTGCGGGTAATCTCGCTGGGTGCAATGGTTTTGCCAATCCCGGCCAACCGATACAGGGTGTTGGTTTTTGGCTCGGTTACTTTGATGATGTGATAGCCAAAGTCGGTCTCAACTACGCGGGGAATCAAGCCTACACCCGGTGCGCCAAACACGGCCTGCTCGAATGGCTTCACCATTTTCCCATTATTTTTGAAGAAACCGAGGTCGCCACCCTGTTGCGCCGATCCATCAGCACTATTGGCCTGGGCAAGGGCTTCAAAGTTGGCTCCCCCCTGCAATTGTTTCAGCAGGTCTTCGGCCTGCCGTTTGGCCTGCGCTTTGGCTGAGTCGGTCTTGGCCGTTGGTCGAATTTGGATATGGCTGGCCCGTATCGTAAAGCTGGTATCTTTTTTAGTGCCACCATACTTGTAGATAAAGTAGGTGTTGTTCTCTTTGTAGGGGCCATAAATGCCACCCGGCGAGAAGGTGGGGATAGAGGCCCGCAGTTGCTCCGGCATTTCGCCTGCCGAGAGGTAGAGTGGTACGCGAATATCGGAGTTGAGCTGGGCAAAGCTCGAATCGTTCTGAGCAGCACCCAGCCCGCGCGCCAGGGTTTTAATCTGATTATAGAGGGTGGCACTGTCTTCTTTGGATGGGGCTACCGAGAAGCTCACGTACTGTAGGGACCGGGTGTTGGCACCGGGATACTCATCTTTGTGCGCCTTCAGGTAATCTTCCAGTTGCGAGTCGGCCACCTTTACGGTAGTGTCGTTGATGGCGTAGTAGGGCACAAACAGAAACTTGGCGTCGGCTTTGGTGTTCTGCGTGTTATACTCTTTCTGGGCTTCGGCAGTGGTGGTAAACACCGATAGCCGGAGCAGGTTTTCGTACTTCTCGCGCAGCCGGTCCGAACTCAGGTTTTTCTCGAAACTAGCCCAGGCAGCCTGTTGCTGTGGGGGCAGGTTGCGCAACCCTTTCAGGTAGTTCACCACCAGGTTTTTGTCGAACACGCCCGTTTGCGGGTTGGTAAACGCCTGCCGCACCTGTGGGCTAACGTTGGCACCCTGTACCATGTCCACCAGTTCGTCGGGGGTAACTTTCAGCCCTAGTTTGTCGAACTCCTTTTGGTAGGCAATGTCGAAAACGAGTTGGTTCCAGGCTTGGTCGCGGAGTTGAGCAAGGTCCTGTTCGGCGGGGGCGCGGCCCGTTTGTTGTTCATATTGCGCCCGAAGTTCATCTACTTTGAGGTTGAAATCTTGATAGTCAATGGTTTGTCCATCAATCTTTCCTACTTCCTGGTTGTTGCCGCCAAATAATAAGCTACGGCCACCGAGCAGGTCGCTCCCCACAATGAACAACACTAAGCTAAAGGCAATGACACCGACAGCGATACCCGACCGCTCTCTGATTTTGTTAATTAACGACATAATCGGTTGATACCTGAAAATTTTAGCCCGCAAAATAACAATTTTTCGCGGTGGATTACAAGGCCGACAACAAAAGCCGTGCCGGTATTTTCGCTCTTGTCCACAACAAATTTATGCTGGCAGGCTGTAGGTGCAGGCTCCATTCCCTACAGATTGACCTTTACAGGCAATTAATTGAGACGCACAGCAACGTTTAGCTCGTTAATCGTGCGTAACTTCGTTCTGTTACTCAAAACGTTACTCGTTAGTAAAGCATTGATTACCCTATTTCCCCATCCTCTTCTAAATCATGAATACGCACAAACTACGACCACCGATTCTGTTAAGCTGGATACTTTTGGTAGTGGGCCTAAGTTGCCAGCCCCGGCAGAAACCAGCTGATACTTCGCCCACGTCAATAGTCGTTTGCAGAACCGCGCCAACCGACAAGGCCTGGTATGACTCCAGAAAAAAAGCCATGCTCTTCGATAGTATAGGCAACATACATTTTCCTATTACCACCCGTAACGCCCAAGCCCAGCAGTATTTCGACCAGGGGCTTATGTTGGCTGTGGGTTTCAATCATGCCGAGGCGGCCCGTTCATTTTACGAAGCTACCCGTTTAGACTCATCCTGCGCCATGGCGCACTGGGGCTTTAGTTACGTGTTGGGGCCAAACTATAACGCGGGTATGGAACCCGATAACTACGAACGAGCGTATGTTGCCGTTCAGCGGGCAATTTACTTGTCGGCAGGTTGCACCGATAAAGAAAAGGCGTTGATCAATGCCCTGGCGAAGCGGTATCCTGCCAAGCCTGTCGATAACCGAAAACCATATGATATAGCTTACTCCAATGCCCTAAAACAAGTCCACGAACGCTTCCCTGACGACGCAGATATCGCCGGATTCTACGCCGAATCGTTAATGGACCTGCATCCCTGGGATCTCTGGGAACACGATGGTCGCCCAAAACCCTGGACACCCGCTATCGTTCTGGCTTTGGAGAAATTGATGGCACACAACCCGGAGCACATTGCGCTGAATCACTATTACATTCACGCTGTAGAGGCTTCTCAAACACCCGAGCGGGGGCTTAAGAGTGCGACTATTCTTGGCAAAGTAGCGCCGAAGGCCAGCCATTTGGTTCACATGCCATCGCACATCTACATCCGCACGGGCAACTACCACGAAGGCTCATTGGCCAATCAGCAGGCGGTACGTGTGGACAGTAGTTACCTGATGAGTGTTCATGCACAGGGGGCATTTCCGCTGGTTTATTTCCCACATAATTACCACCTGATGGTGGCTACGGCTACGCTGGAAGGTAACTACAACGGGGCAATGAGTTCGGCGCGAAAAGTGGCCGACAATACGAATAAAACGTTGATGGCCGAGCCTGCCTGGTGCTTTCTCCAGCATTTCTACACCATTCCCTACTATGTGGCTATTAAGTTTGGGCAATGGGACGAACTGCTACGCATGTGCGAAGCCGATACCGTTCGGTTAGCCTATCCAACAGCGATTCGCCACTACGCCCGTGGCCTGGCTCTGGCTAACAAACTGGAACTCCCGCAGGCAAAACTGGAACTGCAACAACTTGATAAGTTGACGACGAATCCGGCTATGACCAAATTAAATGTCGGCCCTGTTAATTCGATGCATTCCATTCTGGAAATTGCCCGTCGCGTGCTAAGGGCCGAAATCCTGGCGAAAGAAGGGCATTTGGAGCGCAGCATCAACTTGTTGCAGGAAGCTGTTACCCTGGAGGATGCCCTGGGCTACAATGAACCCCCGGATTGGTTCTTTTCGATACGTCATAACGTAGGCGCAGTTCTCCTCAAAGCTAAACGATATAAGGAAGCTGAAGCTGTTTTTGCTACCGATTTGACTGTTTTTCCACGCAATGGCTGGGCGTTATCAGGTCTTTATCAAGCGCAGGTAAGCCAGGGTTTCACAGATAAAGCAAAGCAAACTCAGGTGGTATTGACCCAAGCCTGGAGATGGGCCGATAGCGACGTGAAGGCAGGTAAAATTAGCCGCTTATAAGCCCTGGACTACCGAAGACATTGGTTTTCAATAGAATAGTCTTTACTCCTCCAGGTAGTTCAAATCTTTGCCGTGGGTTTCGGGAACGGTAAGAATGGAGTAGAAGCCCAGGACGAAAGCAACCAGTCCTACTACGGCCCCGGCGTTGATAACCGACAGCGAAGGCTTGAGGTATTGGTAAGCCAGGGTCATCGGAATAACTAAGCCCCGCACCATGTTGGGTACGGTGGTGGCGGCTGTGGCCCGCAGGTTAGTGCCAAACTGCTCGGCCCCGATGGTCACAAACATGGCCCAATAGCCAATGCCGAAGCCCATTGCCAGGCACAGTCCATAAAACGTAGTGGCCGATTTGACCCCGCCAAACAAATAAATCAGGGTGATAACTACTGTAAACGCCATGAGGATGGCCACCGCTTTTTTGCGCGATTGCAGCCCCTGACTCAGCACCCCACTGACTAAATCACCAATGGCCAGCCCTACATAGCACCACATAATGGCAAGGCCGGGCACAATGGCTTCGGCAATGCCGAGGGCCACCCCAAACTCATTCGAGAGGGTAGCCAGAATGCTGATGACATACCAGGTGGGAATACCAATGCCAATGCACTTCAGATACTTGGTTAGCCGGGTTCGGTTGGTGAAAAACGAAAGAAAATCGCCCTTGACCACGTGACTTTGGTCGGCCAGATTGGCAAACATTCCCGACTCCACTACGCCAATACGCAGCAGCAACAGGCCAAAACCCATGCCCCCGCCGACAAAAAAAGCAGTTTCCCAGTCGAACAGCTTGACGGTGAAATAAGCCACCACGGCCCCAAACAGGCCGATCCCAGCCACCAGCGAGGTGCCAATGGCACGGAGTTCTTTCGGCAGCACCTCGCTCACCAGGGTGATACCCGCGCCCAACTCGCCCGCCAGCCCAATACCGGCCACAAACCGCATGAGGGCATAGTAGGTGGTAGGTTCCATAAACGTGACGTGCTTCACAAACCCGCAGGCAATGTTGGCAATGGAGTAAGTGATAATGGAGCCGAACAACACCGACAGTCGCCCCCGCTTATCGCCCAGCACCCCCCACAGAATGCCGCCCAGCAGCAGCCCGCCCATTTGCCAGTTCAGAATGGCCGTACCCACCTGCGAGATTTGCTCTTTGTTCAGGCCTAGGTCGGTCAGGCTCGGCACGCGGACAATGCCAAAGAGCAGCAGGTCATAGATATCGACAAAATAGCCCAGAGCCGCCACAATGACGGGCAGGCTGAAGAGTTGAGCGTAATAATGCGTTGGTTTAGGCGTAAGCGTCGACTGCATAGTGGGTTTACGACAGGTTTTGGTGTGGCAAGTTACTAAAAACCCGGCTTAATCAGTCTGGCGCATAAACAAACGTTGTGACTACACTATGCCCATTGTTCAGGAAAGTGACTTTCTGCTGCGGGTCGGTGGCCGTAATGCGGAGGGCATACCGTTTGCCCGGTTTCAGCGGAGGCAGGCTTGCGTTATACACCAATAAGGGTTGCCGGATGGTGCGTTGCTCAAAGGTAGGCACGATGGCCGCATCTACATACGCATTGGGGTTCAGGCCGGGGGTATCGGGCAGTTCTACTAAACGGAACTGATAAACGGCACCCGCCGGAACGCCTACGGCCCGCGCCCAGGTGAATAGTATGGGTTGATTTCTTGGGCCGCTGATGGTTTGGTTATCGGCGGGATAAATAATCGTTGGCGGCTCTACATACCGAATCGCAATAAGGTTGCTACACCCAATAGGCTCGCCAGCCGATACGATCCGGCCTGTGCTGTAATCAACGGCTTGTAAACAGAGTTGGTAATCGCCTTCGGGCAAACCACCCACCCGCAGATTTTGGGCCGATATACCCTGCAAATCAAGGTTGTCTTCGTCGAGATAATACCGAAACTCGGCTAATGAGGTTAGGAGTTTAACCTCGCCCGGATTTAGTAGTAGGGCGCGGATGGGCATATAGCTAGGTTTTGTTCGGATAGTTACCCCATTATCGCCTGAAAACGATAGCAAGAGTTTTAGTGACTGGGTTTCGCGGGTGTTATTTTTTAGTTGTAGGGTCAGATGCTGATTGCGGCCCAGATAATCGGCCAGGTACGGGGTAAACGGTGGGGCGATATTGAGGTTGACAGATACCGACTGTGCCAGGCTACCCGCCGAGGCCAAGACAAACATAAACAGGATAATGCGTTTCATGGAAAGTTGCTTAAAAAGTCATGGAATACTGAACGGTTCCCTGTTGTTCATGGAAGGTTTGACTGCCCTGATTCAGCGCGTTCGACCAGTTTATAGCCAGGCGATGAACGGGGGTTAGCTGATAATCAATAGAGAGGGCGGTACTGAATACCGAACCTTGCTGATCGAATTCGGCCAGTATTTCGCGGCTTTTCAGGTAGCTAACATTCAGCAGCAGGGATAATTTATTGTCTTTCAGACCTTTTTTGCCCACACCCACCGACGGGCCGTAGTAGGCACTGCTCAGGTACAAGGCGTTGGTGCGGGTGTAGGTGTAGCTGATAGTCAGGTCGAGGTTGGCCGTAAGGTGCTGCCAGGCGTAGCTAACGGCATAATTCCAGTTTTGATTCTGGTTCAAATCGGTGGTAAACGGGTTTAAATCCTGCAACTCCTGATACGTAGCCGAGCCGGTAACGGTCTGAATCACGGTCTCGCCGGTCCAAAGTTTGAACACACTGCCCGACACGGTTCGGTTGTTCTGGGCAATGCGGGCCGTATCATTCAGGGGCCGATACCCCGCCCGCTGCGTAATACCGTAGTTAGAATACGTCAGGTCGAGGGTGAGGTCTTTAGGCGATGAATACGAGGCACTCACGGAGCCGATAAGCCGGTCGGTGCGGGTTTTTTTCTGGTTAAACAGGTTGTCGTGCTGACCCCCAATGCTGCTGCGAAGGTTGAGCCGTTTGTTGAACAGCCGAAACGTAGGAGCTACCGTAAAACTTTCCAGATCGGTCTGGAAATAATAAGCCCCCATTGATTTGTAATCGGGTTCGATGCGTTTGTACTGCAGCCGGAGGTCGGCCCGTTTGGTTCGGTAGCAGAGCGATGTTTGCAGAGCCGTATAAACCTGCGTTGACAGCCGGGCGGTGAAGAAATTTTTTAACGCTCCCAAATAGCGGAACCGGGCATCGGGGTTGCCGCTAGTCGGTACAGTTTCCATCCGAATATCGCGGGTATAGGCACTGCCAGCCGCGTCGAACTCGGCATAGAGTTTTTTGTGTAGTTGCAGCCGCCCACTCAGGCCAAGTACCAGGTTCTCAGCGGGCATTGTCCGGGTTAGGCTATCCGTCTGAATGGATGTCAACTCATCGGCTACCCGGAGCAGAATTAGGTCGAAGTAATTTTGGGCATTACCCACCCCTACTTTCACACTGTAACCCGTCCGGCGGAAGGTAGCTACCCGGTCGGGGTCGGCATAGTCGGCATTGATGGCCCGGTTAAACTTACCCACTACGGCTCCCAGCCGCAGCAACCCCGGATTTAGTTCTATACCCGCGCCTAGAAACGTATGACCCGCCAGGGTGAGGGGCGAGAAAACGAGGTTGCGGTATCCGCCATGCAGCGTCAGCCAGCTTTTATACCGCGCACTGCCGCCCACCTGATTGTAGGGCTGACGATACCGGTTGTTTTGCGAACTCCAGACCAGGCGCAGGGGAATGACCCAGCCGGAGCGGGTACTTAAGGTCAGGTTACCGTGCAAGCCCCAGGGCGTTAGCTGAGCGCGGGGTGTTTCTAACCCCTGCATGGTATAGAACCCCGTTGACAGGGCCACTTCGCCCGTTACCTGCATAGCCGGTATTTTTTTTACTGAATCAGCATGAACAACTACCGAATCGGGCAGAGCCAGCGTGCCTTTGGCTAACGATTCATGGCCTGTAAACGGATATAGAAAGACGAGAAATAAAGCTGTTTTCACGGCGTTTATACTAGTTAAAGAACAAAACAAAATTGGTGGATTTGCCTGCCTGTTTTCAATACAAACAAGTATGTATTTTGTCGATTTTTACTAAACCTGTTTAGAGGCACTAAACGCTATTGCCTGCTTTGCCATTACCACCTACAATTAACAAAAAACAAGACTCCTGTAAACTGATAGTATATCAGTTTACAGGAGTCTTGTGCTAAAGCAATTTATTTAGACTCGCCTTTTATTGTATCAAGTTCTAATAAGAAGTCGCTGGCAAATGTGCCACCACTGCCCCCGCTACTGAGGTCTAATTTGGGCAGACAAAAACAAATTTTGGCGTGGTATTTTTCATTATAGGAACACCGAATTTCGCCCTGACATGGTTTTGGTGGTTGCACCCCGCAGGTTGGGCAACTATCATCCTCAAACTTTATAACCTGTCCCGTTGGTTTGCGCACTTCGATACTACTAATGTCGCCCCCACGAGAAACAAACATAAGGGTAGCACCATCGCGTAAGCGAACCGTATTGCGCCCTTCGCGAACATTGACTGAACCAGATTCCGCAGTGGCTATTCGTGCATTGGTAGCGAATGAAACGACGGCAATGGCCATAGATAAAATGAGTACTGCAACTGACTTTTTCATTGGATTGATTTGGTTTATTTTGTTAATTGACAGTGAGAAATAAACAAGGTGCTTAGGGAGATGAGATTAGTGCGGTACGCCTATTTGCCGGGCCAGCAGAATATGTTCACTGGTGGCGGTTGGGTCAGCAGTGGGGGTGCTGCTGAGAAGCGGGCCGCAAAAGCAAACCAGCATTTTGTCTTTAGTGCTGTAGTGACAGTGGCGAATATCGAGCTGATTGGGGCATTTAGGCTGTGGTGCCCCGGCGGGTGCGTCGTCGTTACCGTCAAACACAACCCGCTCACGACCCGCCTGCACGGTTAGGTTAAAGACTTCGCCCCCCCGAATGGTGCAGCGTATCAGCGACCCGTCGGCCATCCGAATGGTGTTGGCCCCCTCTTTTAGCTGGGTATTGGTTTCCTGCGTTTGCCAGCGGGATACTGAGGCTGTTTGGGCAAATGATGCGGCTGTAAAGCCGAGGCATAAGGCGAATACTAAGCTTAATTTTTTCATGGTACTTACTGGTTTTAAACTGAACCTGATGATTGATTTTTCTGGCTTGATTAATGCGAATTCAACTAGTACTAAAACTGTGTTTGTAGGTCCTGAGGTCCAATTGGGAGATATTGAATAACCCGCATCGTATTATTAATATTTGGCACAAAATAAACAACCATATTTGTGCCCACTCCTTTAAACGAGTAGCCGGGAAATCCATTTACATCACCTGATGCGCATTTAACCGGAATATTCAGGTGGTTGATAAAATTAACCTGATTCATCATCCACCGTTTGCCGCTTTTAAGCTGAATAAGCACCACAGCACTTGCTTTTTTGTTAATTACATCAACCGTCATCGACACGGAATATAGGGCCTCACCTTCGGCATTTTCAATACCGCTCGAATAGATGTCGTTTACCCGAACAATCTTATCACCGGGATTGAATACCAGTTCATTCATTGAACATTTACCTTGTGCAAATGTAGTGGCTGTAAAGCCGAGGAGCAGGGCGAATAGTAAGCTTACTTTTTTCATGATAATTGATTGGTTTGAAAATCCGCCGTAGCGGGTGAAAATGATGATTAGTTTATCCCGTTTGGGTAATACAAAGGTCGCCCATCGGTTAGGGGTAAATCCATACAACCTTGTTTGTATTTTCAGCAGAAACAGCGTTCTTTGAGTATCTTCTTCCTGAATCTCATGATGAAATGGTATGGTTGCCTGTGGCTATTAGGGCTGTGTATCCCGGCAGGCAAGGGGCAAGGTCACCGGCAAGGTGGCGAGACTACTGCCTTACTGTCTTATACGATGGTCGAAATCCCGCTTCACGAACGGCTCTATCATTATACCGACACAACCGGCCAACTGCTCCTGCCCGCAGTGATAAAACGCTGGCAAGCCGGGCAGTTTCGGCTTTCGGCCAGTGCTACTAACCGGCAGGATTTTGGGTATAATACTACCGCAACCCATTGGCTCTATTTCGACCTCAAGGCTCCCGCCAATGCGCCGGCTCTCACCCGGCTCATGCTCGAAATCGAGTATGCCAACCTCGATGAGCTCGAACTCCTGGCCGTCAGTGACGGTGTAGCCCAATCGGTAGGGCTGACTGGCGACCGATTTCAGTACCGGCAACGGCCTTATCAGAATAACAACTACGTATTCCCGATTCAACTGCGGGCAGGGCAACACACACAGTATTTTCTGCGGGTAAAGCAGCCTTACGCCATTTTGTCTTTTTTTGTGCGGCTCTGGCCTCGCCCGGCCTTTGTGGCCTCCGACCGTACTGAGTATTTTGGCTGGGGCATTTACATTGGCATTATCTGCATTGTGCTGGTGCTGAACATGGTGCTCCTGCTGGCTCTCCGCGATTGGATTTATGGGTGGTATAGCCTATATCTGCACTTTATTACCATGCACCTTTTTGCCGATGCAGGGCTGGCTTTCCAGTATCTGTGGCCCACTGTGCCGCGCCTGAACGAGTTTTCGCCGGTCTATCTCTACGTTTGGGCCGCCATGATCGCTCAAACTACGTTTATGCAGTATTTTATCCGCCAGAACCGCCACAACAGCCGCCTTTTTGCGTGGGTCAATGCGTTCAAGCTATTCGTGTCGGGCGCATTGGTGGCGGCTATCGGCATATACTGGTTGCAAATTCCGGGCTATGAAACGTATATGTACAGGGCCGTGTCGCTGGGTACATCGTTTTTTGTACCGCTAATTGTGGCACTGACCAGCCTGAGTTTAGTAGAAGCAAATTGGCGGGCCAGAAAAAAGGGGCAAACCCGCAACCGAGTGGTTCAGTATTATGGCTACGCGCTGACCGTGCAACTAACGGGCTATATGGTGGTGGCCATCATGAATTTTTGTCAGGCGCAGGGCTGGTCGCTGCCGTTCGATATAGAAACGTATGTGGTGCTGGGGCTAAGTGTGCTGGCCGACCTGGTGTTTTTCACCTATGGGTTGGCTTACCGCTACACCGATACCCAGCACCGCAACCAGCAATTGGCCCTCAACCTGCTCCACAATACCCAGGATGCCCAGCAACAGGTGATTCGCTCACTGGACGATGAACATCGTCGGCTTGCTCAGGATCTGCACGACGACGTTGGGCCGCTGCTGGCAACGGCCAAAGGGTATCTCTCCCGGCTGGCCCGGAATGAACAATCGGCTCTTTTTAACCAGGGCCAGCTTCTGCTCGACGAAGCCGCTGACGAACTGCGAATGCTCTCCCATCAGTTGCTGCCTATGCAGGACACACAACGTGACCTGGTGAGTGCCGTTGCCGAAACTACCCGCAAAATGACCAACCGGGGCATACCCGTCCACTTTGTGAGCATGGGGCAGATTAAGCCTCTGGGCAGGCAGGCAGAACAGTTACTCTTTAGTCTGGCTACCCAACTGATTCGGGCCGCCCAAAAGCACCCAAACGCTACCGAAGTGACCGTGCAACTGCTCTACCACGACGAGTCCGTAAACCTATCGGTAGAAGACAATGGTCACCCCACCCCTGCTTCAGTGACAGAAACGGCTAATATCCGGGCTAAAGTTGACCTGCTCCGGGCCGACCTGCTCTTGGATGCCACCGATGCCGGTAACTCGGTTATGGTGAGTATGCCTCTTGCTAACCCTATACCTGCATGATTCGGAACCTGATTGGGCTGTTTGTGGTGGTGGTCGCTCTGATGCTGGGGCTGGCAACCTATCATTTGCGGTCAATGAGTGCGCTAGCAGAATACCAAACCCCCTTTTTCCATTGGGAAGACCCCAACGGTTTAGCAACGGTGCAAGAGGCTATCCGGGCAAAGGGATTTCTGCCCGTTCGGAAACGCCGAATCAATTTTGGGTATACCGAATCGGTACACTGGTTCCGGTTTCGGCTCGTGGCCGACAGCCTGCCGCAGGAGCTATCGTTCGAGATTCAGAACCACACCATAGACCGGCTTGAGTTGTTCGAGGTGAAGAACAATACCATCACCTCGTTGGGTAAAACGGGCAGTCGGTTGCCGTTTAATCAGCGGCCATCACCCACCAAAACATTTGTTTATCTGCTCACTGTGGAAGGCAGCCCACAGGTCGGGCTGGGCTTTGCTGACTATTATTTGCGAATCGACAAACGCCACGAAAATTTAGCGACAAGCCTGACCCTATGGCGCACCAGCGATTTTGAGGACAAAGAGCAGCGCGAGTATTTTCTGTGGGGGCTGTTTGCCGGGGTTGTTGGGCTGACGGTATTGCTGGCATTCCTGTTTTTTGCCACCACCCGCGACCCAGTATATGGTTACTATGGATTGTATATAACAGCCCTGGCCCTGCGGCAGTTTGCCGATACCGGGTTAGGATTTCAGTTTCTGTGGCCCCAATTGCCAGCCCTCAATCAACCCGATCCCGTTATTCAGGCCTTATGGTTGTATCTGCCAGCAATGATTCTGTTTCAGCAGTCTTTTCTGAACCTTCGCACGGAGTCAAAACCCGTTTTTTGGGCAACCCAGGTGTTCAAATACAGTTTTTGCCTCCTGTTTATCCTCTTGGTCAGTAGTCAGCTAACGGGCCTTTCAGAGACTTACCAAAATGCCAATGCCCTCGTCAGAAAGGTGCATACGGTGATGACGATTGGGGTCTTTCTTTTGTTTACAAGCATCATTGTCGTTGGGCTGAAAGCCAACGATACGGTAAAGCGATTATATGCAGTTGGGTACGGAATCCAGACGTTGGGGCAACTGTTCGTGGCCTCGCAGGCCATAATGGGGTATCAGCGCGACGGTATTTTCTTTGTTGATGCCTACCTGATTCTGATGGTCAATTTTTTTATTGACCTGGTCATATTTGCTTACCTGCTGGCCTATCGTTACCGCAAATCTCTCGACGATCAGCAAGGATTACAGCTAAACCTGGCCCAAATGCAGCAGCAGACTAACGAAGCCATTATTGAGGTGCTGGAGTCGGAACGCCAACAAGTAGGCAACCTCCTGATAAACAATGTAGGGGGTCGCCTGGCCGATACGCGCTTACTGCTGGCGGGCCAAACCCCAACGCCTTTGCTGACCAATGCCCTTAGCCTGATTGATAAAACCGATGACTGCTTAGGCGAGATTCTCCGCGATAGTTTGCCCGCCGATCTAACCCAAAAGGGCCTGCCAGCCGCCCTGGCTGCTCTGGTCGAGCAACGCAACCAAATTGCCGCTGTTCAGTTGGCGTTCAGCCACCAGAATGATCTAAAAAAATCGGGAGATGCCTTTACGGTCATGCAGACCCGGCAACTGTACCGAATTGTCAATGAGCTGATAAATAACGTAGTTAAA
>JBBQUC010000057.1:0-13155 GCA_038212815.1 Cytophagales bacterium | reverse complement strand
AAAGATGGCGACACCATTTACCTGACTGTGGCCGATGCAGAAGGCAACATGGTCTCGCTCATTCAGAGTAATTACCGGGGGTTTGGCTCTGGCATGGTGCCAGACGGGCTGGGCTTCACCCTCCAGGATCGGGGGGAGTTGTTTAGCCTGACTGATGGGCAGAATAACACCTATGCACCCCACAAACGCCCATTTCATACCATCATCCCAGCATTTATTACCAAAGATGGGCAGCCGTTTGTGAGTTTTGGGGTGATGGGCGGCAGTTTCCAGCCGCTGGGCCATGTGCAGATTGTGATGAATATGATTGACTTTGGCATGAACCCCCAGGAAGCTGGCGATGCCCCCCGCATCGACCATGATGGTTCTTCTGAACCCACCGGAGAGCGTGGCACGGGTGTTGGCACTATTACCTTAGAGTCGGGTTATTCGTATGAAACTATCCGGGCGTTGATGCTGAAAGGGCATAAGGTAGGCTTTGGGTTGGGTGGGTATGGCGGCTATCAGGCCATTATGTATGATTCCAGAAGTAAGGTTTATCACGGAGCTACCGAATCGCGCAAAGACGGGCAGGCGGCTGGATTCTGACCAGCCAATTGCTACTCCACAGGCAAGGGTGGGCCAACAATAGTCGAATCGTGGGCGGCATATAATTTTTGCATAGCTACCATATCAGGCGCACCTGTGGCGGGCAACAACTTTGCCACCTCTCTGAAAAAATTCTCCATGTTACGGGCGGGCTGAATCGTTACCAGCAGTTTACCGGGGCGACTGCTCACACAGTTGAAGGCATGGCTCACGCTACGGGGTACAAACATGGTGTCGCCGGGTTTGAGCCGGGTTTTCTCGTCGCCTACCTGAAAGAGAAACTCACCCTCGAGTACGCAAAAAAATTCATCTATCGATTGGTGAATATGAAGCGGAGGGCCATCGCCTTTGCGGTTGTTGGAACTAATAAAGACAGACATATCACCGTTGGTATCGGCACTGAGCAATTTGAAATCGACGGGCGTTTGGGCGCATACTATTTTCTCGCCGTTGCGGGCTTCACCGTCTTTAGTGGCAATGCCTTTGGTGGGCCGAATGCTCACGGGCTGGAGGGGTTGGCAAATAAGGTTGGTAGCCAACAGCGAGTTTTGGATAAAATGACGACGTTTCATGATTCTGATTGTACCGGCAACGGCCGACCGTCGGCGAGCCGACTGTTTAGTGAATTAATTGAACAGGTCAAAGGTAGGGGCCCGAAACAGGGCGTTGGTGGTACGAAATCCGCAACTTATTGTTAGCCGATACCTAAAATTCGTTCAGGGGCACTGGCCTGAGCCTTTAGCAGACTGTTGGGCTTGGCCCCGGCAAATTGCTTGAAGTCTTTTACCAGGTGCTGATAGTCGGTGTAGCCAGACTGAATGGCGATACTCAGCCAATCGAGGGTTGGGTTTTGGTCTTTGAGCAGAACAGCTTTGTGAAACCGATTAGTGCGGGCAAAGAGCCGGGGCGAAATGCCGATTTGCTGCGTAATCCGGCGTTCAAACTGGCTAACCGACAGGCAAGCCTGACTGGCCCATTCGTCAACCAAAAACTGAGTAGGGTTATCCGCAATTAATTGAATCACCCGGTCAAGAGGGCGAACATCCGTTTTCAGCGATTGTATGCGTTTCCAGAGATAGGTCTCCGCTAATTGCACTAAGCTTTCGTAGTTGCTGGCGTTGACCATCCGCTCGTAGAGTTGATGAATGTCGGGATTCAGCAGGGCTTCGGCATCAATTCGGTCGTCGATGAACGCATCTGTTAGTGGCATACGCAGGAATTTCGATAAGGCTCCTGGCTGAAAATCAACCGAAAACATCAGATAATTGGGCGAGATGTGAAAATCGAAGCGGGATAGTTGAGGCCCATTGATGGCAATTTTAGCGAACATGGCTGAGGTGCCAGTGGCGGGGTTGACCGCTGTTACACTCCCACGTAGGTAAAATACGAGACTCTGCTGGGGCGTGACCGGAAAAACTTTCACAGGGGCAGGGGTATTTTTATCGAACTCAAAATGCAGCAACATATACTGTCTAATGAAAGCCCGTAACGGCAGGGATGGCTGTATGAGTCGGTAAAGCATGGCAGAAACGGCTGTGTATCTTTAGGTATCGCGCAAAGTTTAGGCGTTTTTCAGGATAAAGGGTGGTAAAAAATCGGCATTATTCCAACTACAGGGCTTACCGAAATCAGGCTGCTGGCGGCCCGACGAAATGAATATTACCGAAACGCTTTTCTTAACTCCACTGCAATTTCCTTGTGTAAGTTACCGAATACATCATCCATACCTGGTCCTGCTGCTACATGTAGGCAGCCTTTCATGTCTTTGTAGGTTACGGGAACGCCTTCTTTTTCTAATCGTTTCATGTACGCCACGCCTTCATCGTGCAAGGGGTCGAACTCCGCCGTAATGATGAAGGTGGGAGGCAGACCCGCTAAACTTTTGGCTAACAAAGGCGAAAGCGCTGGATTTAGTAAATCGGCTTTATTGGGGGCATAGGCTTTAAAAACAAAATCGATCTATGTTTTATCTAACAAATACCCGTGTTCAAATTTTTTGGCAGATGGGTAGGCATTAAAATGGGCAGCATCGGTTGTGGGGCAAAGTAACACCTGGTATTTTATGTTGGGTAAGCCTTCATTTTTAGCTTTCTGTGCAACAACGGTTGCCAGATTCCCACCCGCGCTTTCGCCAATAACGGCTATCTTTTCCGGGTTTCCGCCAACGTTTTTAGCGTGTTCAAGCACCCATTTAAAGGTAGCATAACAATCATTTACGGGTATCGGGAAAGGGTATTTAGGGGCCGTTCTATAGTCGACCGATACGACAATTGTTTTAAACTGGTTGGCATATTGACGGGCATCCCGGTCAGATACGGTGCTAAATGGAATATAGAAACCGCCACCATGATAGTAAATGACCACCGGCGAGTTGGGTGGTAGATTCACCGGCTTATAGATAAAAATGGGCAGACTATCTGCCGTGATTTTTAGCGATTGAATACTGCCTACTGGTTGCAGCGGCACTTCGGGCATTGTTTTCCGAAACTCTTCTGTGGTCATTTTAGACCGTTGCTCCTCTATTAACACATTGAATGACAGAAATTTAGCAAATGCCGCCTGCCGCCAGTCCATCCGGCCATAAGGCGTAAAGGTGAGGCTATACACATAGCCGATAAGGGCGAGTATCAACACCACAAAGCCAATACCTATGTATTTGGCGGTTTTCAAAAAGGTTGCCATGAATTACTGATTGTCAATTTGTTAAAGGTAAAAAACAAACTAGCAATGGCCTACTTTACTAATCCAGTATCATAAACAATTACGCCGTTTACCATAGTCAACACACTCTCGGTTTGGAGCATTTTAGGAATGGGAACGGTGAAGATATTTTGCGATAAAACAGCCAGATCGGCCACTTTCCCTACCGTTAGTGTGCCTTTATCCTGTTCGGCAAATTCGGCATAAGCAGCGGTGCGGGTATAAGCAATGACGGCCTGTTCACGGCTGATGGCTTCAGACGGGCGACGGGGGTGCGTGGTGGCAAACATAATGTTGAGGTAAGGATTAAACGGCCCGTCGGAACCAATGGCCAATGGGATGTTCAGGTTTAATAAGGTTCTCATCGCCATTCCGTGCGTTGGTGGTGGCCCTATCGGAACGCCGTCAAAAGGGGCAAAATGCGTTGGGTTTTGCACAATAATTACGCCCATTCGTTTAGCTTTTTCGAGGTACTCAGGCAGATAGTCTATTTCATCGCCGTGTTCAAAACGGGGCCGCAGTGCTTTCCAGTCAACGTTCATACCCGCCATCAGGTCTAACAATTTTCCTATTGATTTACTGCCGCCAATATGAAAATGAAGCTGGTCGTGTCGGGCAATGGCTTCACGACACATTTTCTCGATTTCGGGGATCGTGTAGTTCATGCGCCCGTGCCAGCCGGGGCGGTTGGGGTACCCATCAACCTGCTCCGCGCCACCTTCGAGGGGGGTGCCTTCCAGCAGCCATTTGGTGCCGCTCATCGTCAATAAGGGTAAATCAGGTGTTGTTTTGGGCAGTTCCGTTGATGGAATACTCAAACTTCCGTCGGCGTTCATATCACCCCACCGAATCAGCCGCAGTCGGAACGGTAAACCAGCCTGTTTCCACAACCGGAGGTAGTCTTCAGCAGTTGCGCCCGTACACATATTCTGGTAGCTGGTAATACCGGCTTTGAGTAAAGCCTGCGTCATATTTTTGAACGCGCTGACAAGGGCTTCGTCATCACGAATAGAAACCATTTTGGCGTAACTCGTATGCGGATTATAGGCATTTTTCTCGTAGGCTTTGCCTGTCAGGGTTTTTCCATCGGGCAGTCTTTCATAAAATCCTCCTTTGGGGTCAGATTGGGTTTCAGCTATTCCCAATTCGTGCATGGCCGGTGTATTAAAAACCCCAACATGGCCCCACCACGATAGCAGTCGAACCGGATTATTGGGGGCTATTTTGTCCAGAATAAAGCGCGTCGCTTCCGGCGAATTGGCAATGCCTGGTCCAATCGTTCCGTCAATCCACTGCCCTTTGGGTAGGCGTTGCACCACCTGTTTCAGGGAGTCGAGCACCACCTGCCAGGTCGGATTCATACCGTTCAAAACCAGTCGGGTAGCTTTCAGACCGTCGGGCATGTGGTTATGCGCGTCGTTGAAGCCCGGCACAACCAGCATTCCGCTCAGGTCAAGTCGTTTGGTCGTTTTTGTTGCTAATGTCTCGATGGCCGTTCTGGAACCAATGGCTGTAATTCGCCCTGACCGGATAGCCAGGGCTTCTACATACAGTTGGGTGGTGTCTGAGGTAAAAATCCGGCCATTCGTCAGGATTAAATCAGGACTTTGGGCCTGTGTGAAGTGGACTGTCAGCAGAACGAAGCAGAAAAGCAGGCGCGTTTTCATTTGTGTGTAGTTAGTTATCAGACAAATGTAGGTGCGTGGGGTATGGCCTCAGATGTAAAAAAACGACATTAATAGACAATTCCTTTCCGGTCAGGTGAAGCCATTTCCTGCGCCATGAGCAACGAGGGTGGCACTTGGGCAAACTGCCGGAAATCGCGCATGAGGTGCGAAAAATCAAAATAGCCGCCGGCATAGGCCACATCGAGCCAATCCAGTTGCGGGTGTTGCGCTTTCAGTTTGAAGGCTCTATCGAAGCGGGCAATACGCGCATAAAACTTAGGACTCATGCCCATGCGCTCCATAAACTGCCGTTCAAATTGTCGGTTACTCAAACACGCCTGATCGGCCAACCAATCCAGCGAGAGGGGTTTTTCGGCAGTTCGCAAGGCGACAATCACCCGGTCGATAGGCCGAATTTCGGTGGGTAGCCGGGCTATTCGTTTCCGTAAGTAGCCCTCAATATGGGAAATCATCTGGTTATAATCAGTTTCTGCCTGCAACTGCTCATTGAGTTCCTTCATGCCCGAATCGGTCAGGTCTTCGGCGTTTAGTTCTTCATCTTGAAACGTACTGATCGGCATTTTGCCCAGAAACTGGTACAGAAATCCAGGCCGAAAACAAACCTGAATAATGAGGTGATCGTCGCCAAACTGGATATTGATGCGAGACGTTTTCTGCCCGACAAAAACGCTTGAAGCCGATGTTCGGGATTGGGCAGTGCTGTGGGTAATGACCTTTACATCGCTGCGTGGATAAAAGAAGAGCGACTGGTCGGCATCGGGCGGAACAGGTTTTACGCGCTGGTGTGCAGGAACGCCCTTCAGGTTTACGTGCAGCAAGAGATAGTGCCGCACATACGGGCGCAGTGCTGGGTGTGGCAGTATGTTGGGTAAGATAACCATATTCTAAGTCTTTGATTATCATAAAGATAGCGAAATAAAATTTGTATAGCTGATGGATAGCCCCTAAAAGGTAGTAAAATGACCACTATCAGGTAAGTAAGGTTACTGTTAGCGGCTGTAATGCACGAATCTTAGAAAAACTTTTGAGCAAAGGCTATAGCTGCCGACTGCCATAGCGGAGAAAAGGGGGCATAGCGTAATGACGTGTGGCAGATCAGCAAAAACACGAATGCGTACAGATAAGGCTGGTACGGTTTGCGTTTAATGAGGTCGTAAACCAAAAACCCCAACAGAATGGCATCGCAATAAACGTATGACATGAAAACGCCAAACTCCGGGGCCATGCCAAAATGAATAACGTTGATGCGCCCAAAAGCAGGGTTGAAAAAGATGACCGAGCAGGCAATGATGTAGCGCATATGCACCGGCGGCTTTTTCCGATACCACATAGCCAGCCCATACAGCGTGAGGAAAGACACCAAATCCACAAACGACATGTATAGGCCGTACATAATTTGTTCCCTGGGGCTATTTTCAGTCACACCGCGCTGATATTGAACCCGCGTAACCAGCAGTATCGAGTAAACCATCAAGAGCACCAATCCATAGGAGGCTTTGCCCAGCAGGCGGTGCAAGTCAACTCGTTTAGCCCGAATCAGTACCGGTTGGGCAATGAGGAGCACAATCCAGAGCAGTAAAACAAAGCCGTGGAAATGATGGGCTGTTACTTTGCCGGTAAAGTGCGGAAATAGTACAATATAGGTTTGGAAAAAGCCCGCTATTGAGATCAGTAAGAGCGCAATAAACAGGTAGCTGAGATTCCGGTAGGCAGTGTCCACGGTCTGGCAGGAGTTGGTGGTTGCAACAAAAGTAGTTGCTCAACCGGGATGTATATTGGTAGAAAACCGACGTTTTGGCCCATCCTGCACGAATTTATCAGGCGAGTAAGCGTATTGTGTGAGCAACGTATTGGGGGTTACACCCGCAAATTCCTTTACGTCTTTGTACAGGTGGTGAAAATCGGTATAGCCAAAATTGACCGCCACCGTGAGCCAATCGACTTGCGGGTTAGCTTCTTTCCACACAAATGCCTGATGAAAGCGGGAAATCCGGCTGTATAATTTAGGGCCGATGCCCATTCGCTCCACAAACTTTCGTTCGAGTTGGCGGGGACTCAAACACGCCTGAGTAGCCAGCCAGTCGAGTGAAAAACGTCCGGGGGTATGGAGCAGTAACTGCCCGATTTTGTCAACCGCGTGAATATCCGTTTTTACCTGACGAATTTTAGCCCGCAAATAACTATCTACTATATCAATCAGTTGTGCATACGTATTCGCTTCCAGCAATTGCTCGTTTATCGACAGCTTGTTACCGCTGAGAACAGGTTCGGCATCGAGTAGCTTATCGGTAAATTCGGTTAGGGGCAAGCCACCCAACAAACGGAATAGGCCACCAGGCTGAAAAATTACCCGAATAACCAAATAATCTTCTGTGGGCAATCCGTAATTCATTCGGGAGACGGGCTGCCCGAAAAGAGTATATGGCATTTCCTTCGTGAACGCTGCCGTCTGTTGATTGCCTGCCGTAGCCAGCCCTTTAGGCAAAAACTCTATCCCTTGCTCAGGCAGCGGAGGGAGGACTTTTACCAGCGTCGGCGTTGCGGGATCATACACCGAATGGAACAGCATATACTCCTTCACAAAGGCTTGCAGAGCTGGATGGGGTGGAATGCGCTGATAAATCATGCTGAAAAGGTAGCGGGTTATTAATGTCTGGGCAAGCCTGATTTAGTAACTGATTTTTGGGGCTTATGCTGACAAACGCAATATGCTCTTAATTATACACCAAAAATGACGCATAGTTGTGTATAAACCCAGCGGCAGATGCGAACAAACATAGACCTCGACTTTTCCTTCGAGCCATTTACTCTGGCAACAAGAGCCGATGACTTCTACGGGAACCTGTATAAGAAGGGCGTAACTATCTAAAAAGTCAATGATTGCCTGATTGCCCACTCGTTTTGTGATGCGTTTTCGCTGGCCAGCGTTGTTGCGGTAATGCCAAAATGAGTATGTTGCAGAACCCAGATAAACCCTTGTCGGCAACCGGGCCGAGTTTTACCCGAAACCTGTATCTTTGCGGGTATGCCGGGCCACCGGCGCAAGTCCTTAACTGCAAACCCCCAACCGAATGCCCCCCCTTTTCCAACGCCTTCGCCCGCACCTGCCGTTTTTGCTGGGCCTTTTTGTGCTGGCTTCCGTTTATTTCGCCCCCGCTTACCAGGGCAAAGTGATGTCGCTGGGCGATGCGCAGGCGGGCTACCAGGCCGCCACCGAAGCCCGGCAATACAAAGCCCAGACCGGCCATAGCGACGGACCGCACTCCGCCCTCTGGACCAACAGCCTGTTCAGTGGTATGCCCACCTACATGATTTCGCTCGATTACCCCAACACCTTTGTGGGTACGGCGGTCTATAAAGTGCTGTCGTGGATTCCTAACCCCGTTAACCTGCTGTTTGTCGAGTTACTCAGTATGTATATTCTGCTGGTGGTGCTGGGCTGTAGCACCTGGCTCTCGGCTTTGGGCGCAGTGGGCTACGCGCTGGGGTCGTATAACCTGATTTATCTCGAAGCAGGCCACGTATCGCAAATTTACGCCCTCGGCTTTGCTCCCGGTATGCTGGCCGGGCTGGTGATGGCCCTGCGCGGGCGGTACTGGGCCGGTGGAGCTATGTTTGCGCTATTCTTTTGCCTGCAACTGGCCGCCAATCACCTGCAAATTACGTATTACACCTTTTTTGCCCTGGGTATTTACGGACTATTCGAGACCATAAACCAAGTGCGGGCAGGCCAAACCCGACAGTTGCTGCTGGGCGTGGCAGCTCTGGTGATTGCCGGGGTGATTGGCGCGGGCAGCTATGCCGGTCGGTTGTTGGTTACTAATCAATACGCCAAAGAGACCATCCGGGGCCGGGGCGAACTGACCACCAAAACCACCGCTGCCGGTCAACCCGACGGGGCCAAAAAAGCCGCACCCAAAGATGGGCTGGATGAAACCTACGCCTTTGAATACAGCTACGGCCTGGGCGAAACCTTCTCGCTGCTCATTCCCAATTTCTACGGCGGCACCTCTAACGGGGGGTTAGACACCAAGTCGGCCCTGTATAAGGCCATGACCGCCAAAGGCGTCGACGGGGCTGCTGCCCAGCAATTTGCCGAGCAGGCCGCCCCCCTGTACCGGGGCGATATGCCCATTGTAGGTGGCCCGGCCTATGCCGGTGCCGTGCTGCTGTTTCTGTTCGTTCTCGGCATGATTGTCAGCCGTAACCCGCTACGCTGGCCTACCCTGGCCGTTACCCTGCTGCTGTTGATGTTTGCCTGGGGCAAGAATTTTATGCTGCTCAACGGACTGATGTTCGATTACTTCCCGTATTTCAACAAGTTCAGGGCCATGACCATGACCCTGCTCATGGTGCAGTTGTTCATTGCCCTCGGCGCGGTGTTGGGTCTACAGGCCATTGCCGACCGTAAACTGACCTGGGCCACGCTGAAACAGCCTTTTCTGATTAGTCTGGGAGCCACAGCAGGCATAGCCGCTGTGTTTGCGTTGCTCGGCGGCTCGTTGTTCTCGTGGCAAACGGCCAACGACACGCCGTTTATGGCGCAGTATTTTGGCGAGGGAGCCGCTGCCACCGACATGGTGCGGGCACTGGTCAGCGACCGGATTAGTGTGATGCGCAGCGATGCCATCCGGTCGGTTATTTTCATTCTGCTGGCGGCAGGGGCAATCTGGGCGTTTGTGAGCGGTAAACTAAAAGCAGCCGTGTTTTATCCGGTGGTGTTGCTGCTGGTTCTCAGCGACCTGTTTATGGTGGATAAGCGGTTTGTCAACAACGCCGATTTTGTCCCCAAAAGCACCGCCCAGGCTGATCTGGTGCCTACCCCTGCCGATGAGCAGATTTTGCAGGATAAAAGCCTCAGCTACCGCGTATTTGACCAGGCTGCACGGGGTGGGTTCATGAGCGATAACCGGGCTTCGGCGTTTCATAAATCGGTGGGAGGCTACCACGCAGCCAAACTTCGGCGGTATAATGAACTGATGACCTACGCGCTGCCCAAAAATACCCTGCACGTGCTGAGTATGCTGAATACAAAATACGTAATCAGTGCTGGGCAGCCCGATGCGCAGGGGCAACCCACCGCACCCGTAGCGCAGCTAAACGATCAGGCACTGGGTAATGCCTGGTTTGTGTCCACCGTTCGGCAAGTGCCCGATGCCGATGCCGAGATAGCTGCCGTACAAACGCTGAACCCACGCGATACGGCCATTGTCGATCAGCGGTTTGCGGCTCAGCTCCAGGGCCTGCCCCGGTTAGATACTACGAGAGCCGCCATTCGGCTCACAACCTACGACCCCAACAAACTGACGTACGAAAGCAACGCGCCTACCGAGCAGTTTGCCGTATTCTCCGAAATCTATTACCGGGGTGATACCGACTGGAATGCCTATATAGACGGCAAAAAAATGCCCCACCTGCGGGCCAACTACGTGCTGCGGGCCATGCGGGTGCCAGCCGGTAAGCACACCATCGAGTTTCGGTTCGAGCCGCCAGTAGTGGGGCTGGGCAACACCATCGACCTGATTGCCAACTTGCTGCTCATAGCCGGGCTGGGAGTTACAGTCTTTCTAAGCGTTCGGTCGCCCCGAAAATCTTGATATGCTGATTACGCTGCTGACCTGGGCATACGTCACCCTTGTTACCTATGGGGCGGGGAGGGCATTGCTGCGGCTTGGCACCTTGCTGCTGGGCGATGCCCCCCCCCTACCCTGGCCCTTCATTTGCCTGCTGGGCATAGCGGGTCTCACTACCGGGCTGGGGTATGTATGGCTGGCCTGGCCCATACAATGGGAGTTATCCGTAGCTGTTCTGGTTCTCTCGCTCATGTTCATCACCCCAACCCCTGGCTGGTGGGGCCGGGCCGTGAGGCTGGTAACGCTCCGGTCACTACCCATCCTCCTCGTTTTTTTGCTGATTCTTCTGCGTACGGTACAGCCCGTGCGGGTTATCGACACGGGAGGGTATCACGCGCCCATGATCGAGTGGGTGCGGCAATACGCCCTGGTGCCGGGGCTGGCCAACCTGAACTACCGGTTTGGGTTCAACAACGCCTGGTTTTTGCCCAACGCGTTCTTTGCCTTTCCGCTGCCCAACGGCAGTGTCTGGCACGGGCTGAACGGCTGGATGCTGCTCATGATGGGGTGCCTGGCCCTGACAAGTGCTTCGCAACTACTGGTTGCCTTGGTGGGCGGCATGTTGCTGGTGTTTCACTGGACTCTCTCGTCGCCCTCACCCGATTTACCTACGCAACTATACGTTGGGTTATGTTTCTGGCTGTGGCTGCTCCCCAACCGAACGCCCACCGTTAACTGGCTACTTTTGCTGCTGGCCCTTGCGGCCATGACCACCAAACTCAGTGCCGTAACTGTATTGGTGCTACCTGCGCTGACCATACTAACCGCTTTAAAGCAGCGACATTGGCGATTTGTGAGCCTGGCCATTGGCACTATTGTGGTCTGCACGGGCTACTGGTGGGTGAGCAATGTAGTCCTGACGGGCTATCTATTTTACCCGTCGCTCAGCCCGCTGGCCAACTGGTTTACGGTTGACTGGAAAGTGCCGAACCCGGTACTCAATCAGGCGGTATATAACCTGGCACAGGGCACCAAAGCCGGGTATGTAGGCAATCCGTTGCTGGTGTGGCAATGGGTACCCCACTGGTTTCTGACCCGCCCACTGCTCGAACAGGTTACCGTAGCGGGGTTGGGGATGGGAATGCTGGTCAATGTTCCCAACCTGAAGGGGCAAGCGGGAGTATTGCAAATCACCACTTGGCTCGGTGTATTATTCTGGTTTCTGCTGGCTCCGCACCTGCGGTTTGGGGCGGCTGCGGTTTGTATGGCCCTGATTCTGAGCTATGGCTCTGTTTTGCAAAAACTCCCTACCTGCCTCGGGCAGATTGGCCTGATCGTTGCACCGTATCTGGTGCTGATACCCCTGTTGGTAGCGGCCCTACAACGGGGCGGCATCAATTGGCTACTGCCTGCCGCTTATCCGAAAACAGCCCTGCATACGTACCAGATAGGTAACCTGACCGTTTATTACCCAACCGATGACCCACGCACGTTTCATCAGATTCGGGGCTATTGGGGCGATTGTTACGATGCACCTCTACCATGCAGCCCCTACCCAAACCCAGTCTTGCAACCACGCGGCACTACCCTGCCCACTGGTTTCAGACTGACCAACTCAATACCTCACTCACTGACTGATTAACTGACCGACTGATTTCAATGCGTTCTAACCTGATCTTTCAATCCTCACCCTGGTGGATTCTCGTTTGTGTACTGGTTGGCCTGGCCTATGCTGCTGCCATGTATCAGCCGTTGCCGGGCAAGGCCATTCCCGGTGGCTGGAGCAAACTGGCGAACTATGGCCTGGCCGGGCTACGGTTTCTGGTGGTTACCCTATTGGGCCTGCTGCTGCTTAACCCGCTCATCCGCATTATCCGCACCTTTACCGAGAAACCTACCGTTGTGCTGGCTATCGACAACTCCGAGTCGGTAGCTGCCGCTGGCCGCCCAGCCCTGACAGCCGCCCTAACCAAGTTGGAGTCATTACGGCAGCAACTTACCGAGAAGGGCATGAGTGTATCCGTACGTACCCTCGACCGTGCCGATACGGCTCAAGCCAGCGATTTGCCCCAGGTGCCGTTTGTGCAGCGACGCACTGATTTATCGGGCATGTTGTCAGGTATCCGCTCTGATTATGAGGGACGTAACCTCACCGATGTGGTGCTGGTAACCGACGGCATTTTCAATCAGGGGTTGTCGCCCACGTTTGGGCAGTACCCGTTTGCGGTGCATACCGTAGGGCTGGGCGACACGCTGCCCAAGCGTGACATTCAGCTAAAAGCCGCTCTGGCGAACCGCATTGCTTACCTGGGCAACCAGTTTCCGGTGCAGGCCGAAGTCGTCAGCAATGGCTTTTCGGGCCGCTCGGCGGTGGTGGTGCTCCGCCAAAGTGGGCGTGAAGTGGGTCGGCAAACGGTTAATTTTGGCAAAAACGAGACGTTTACCCAACTCACGTTTCAGGCCACCGCCACCCAGAAAGGCGTACAGCATTTTACAGTAGATGTGCTGCCCCAGTCCGGCGAGTTCAGCACTCGCAATAACCGGCAGGACGTATATATCGACGTGATTGATGCCAAAGAAAAAATTCTGCTGCTGGCCCTTACCCC
>JBBQUC010000056.1:0-13342 GCA_038212815.1 Cytophagales bacterium | reverse complement strand
CGAAGAAGACTATCTTGCCTCGGAGGAAGGGCAGAACCAGATTACCGATGCCATCGTTAAATCCTTCTTCCAGTACAAAGCTGAAATAGAAGGAGGGGAGTGAAAGCAGGCGTAAGAGTCGTAAAAAAAAGCCTTCGCTGAGACAAACCCGGCTAATTGTTGGTTATATCAGTCATTCACTCATCATTATCCGAATGAAAATTTCGAAGGAAGTAAAAGTTGGTCTGCTGGCGGCTGTTTCGTTGGCGATGTTATATTTCGGATTTAACTACCTCAAAGGCTCCGATTTCTTCTCACACACCAACCACTATCACGTTATTTACGACAATGTGGACGGACTAACTCCCTCTAATGCTGTAACCGTCAACGGCCTTACGGTTGGCCAGGTCAAAGCCATCAACATTCTCCAAAATCAGGGCAATAAGCTCGACGTAACCCTTGACGTTGGCGACAACATCCGCATTACCAAAGGCTCGCAGGCACTTCTGGCCGATGGTGGTCTGCTGGGAGGGAAAACGATTAAACTGGCCATTAACCAGCGGACTGGGTTACTAGAAGACGGGGGGATGTTGGTACCCATGAAAGAACAGGGAATTACGGCTCTCATCCGCGAAAAAACGCTTCCCGTGCTGAATAACGTGGACTCGCTGACCTATCAGCTAAACCGCATTGTGGGCCAGTTCGACCAGACGGGCATCATTTTGAACCAGACCCTACGGGGGGCCAACAAAGTGACCGGTACGCTCGATGCCACCCTCGGCGAAAACCGGCAAACCCTGCGTACCCTGCTTGGCAACGTAACCAAACTCTCAGCCTCACTCACCGAAACGGAGCATGAACTGAAGCCTATTCTGCTTAAAGCAGGGTCTTTTGCCGATTCGCTGAACGCGCTGCAACTGCGCCAAACGCTCAACAATGCCAACCAGTCTATTGATAACCTCCAGAAAATTCTGGCCGATATTAACAAGGGGCGCGGCTCTATTGGCAAACTAGCCACCGATGAGCAACTGTACCGCAACGTAAACGCCACCACTGCCAGCCTTGAAAAACTGCTGACCGACCTGCGCGAAAACCCCAAACGCTACGTGCATTTCTCCCTGTTTGGCCGTAAAGAAAAACCCACCGTTGCCAAGCCCGGCTCCGTCAGTATCACCACCGTAACCACCACTACGGTTGATTCGCTGAAGTAACGGGCTGACTACTACCCAAACCCCAATGCAACCCCTCCTCGACGAACTACAGACCCGCACGGCTCAGACTAAACTGGGTGGCGGCCTGAAAAAAATTGACGACCAGCACCGCAAAGGCAAGCTCACCGCCCGCGAACGCATTGACTACCTCCTCGATACGCCCGCCGATTTTGTGGAGATTGGCTTATTTGCGGGCGAGGGTCTGTATGCCGAACATGGCGGGTGCCCATCGGGGGGCGTAGTTACGGGTTTGGGGCGGGTGTCGGGGCGGTTGTGCGTGGTGGTGGCCAACGATGCTACCGTAAAAGCTGGGGCGTGGTTTCCAATTACGGCCAAAAAGAACCTGCGGGCGCAGGAGGTGTCTATGGAAAACCGCCTGCCCATTATTTACTTAGTTGATAGCGCGGGAGTCTATTTGCCGTTACAAAACGAAGTATTTGCCGACCGCGACCACTTTGGCCGGATGTTCCGCAACAATGCACACCTCTCGGCAATGGGGGTGTTGCAGGTAGCGGCTATCATGGGCAGTTGCGTGGCGGGCGGTGCATACCTGCCCATCATGTCCGACGAGGCCCTGATTGTGGAAGGCACGGGGTCTATTTTTCTGGCTGGCCCCTACCTGGTAAAAGCGTCTATTGGCGAGGATGTCGATGCCGAAACCTTGGGCGGAGCCGTTACCCATACCGATATTTCGGGCGTGGTGGACAACCGATACCCCGACGATAAAAGCTGCCTGGATGCCATAAAACGCATTTTTTCCCGTACGGGCCGCACCGAAACGGCGGGCTTCGACCGGATTGCCCCCGCCCCGCCCGCCAAAGACCCAGCCGAACTGACGCAACTGCTGCCCACCGACCGGGTGAAGCCTTACGACATGCTGGAGATTCTGGCTCGGCTTCTCGATAACTCCGAGTTTGATGCCTATAAACCCACGTACGGGCAGAGCCTGCTGTGTGGCTACGGGCGCATCGACGGCTGGGCCGTAGGGATTGTGGCCAACCAGCGCAAAATGGTGAAAGCCAAAGGACGTACAAATCAGGCATCGGAGATACAGATGGGCGGGGTTATTTACGGTGATGCCGCCGATAAAGCCGCCCGGTTTATTATGAACTGCAACCAGAAGCATATTCCGTTGGTCTTTTTGCAGGACGTGTCGGGGTTTATGGTAGGCAGCCGCGCCGAGCAGGGCGGCATTATCAAAGACGGGGCCAAGTTGGTAAGTGCCATGGCTAACTCTGTAGTGCCTAAATTCACGGTGGTGATTGGAAACTCCTACGGGGCGGGTAACTACGCCCTCTGTGGCCGCGCCTTCGACCCACGACTTATGGTAGCCTGGCCTACGGCGCAAATGGCCGTGATGAGTGGAGCGTCTGCGGCTAAAACCCTGTTGCAGATTCAGGTAGCCTCGCTGAAAGCCAAGGGGCAGGCACTGACTTCAGAACAGGAGCAGGCCGAGTTGCAGCGCATTACCGACCAGTATAATACCCAATTATCGCCCTATTACGCTGCCGCCCGGCTATGGGTCGATGCTGTTATTGACCCCCTGGATACCCGTCGGATTCTGGCCACCGGCATCGAAGCCGCCAACCACTCCCCCATCACCAAGGCGTTCAATGTGGGTAATATTCAAACCTAAAGGGCTTACTGCTACGTAGGCGGCTCATAAAAAAGCAGCCGGTTTTGTAACTGGCTCAGTTGCAGTTGTAGGTCTTCTACCCGTTCCAGCAGGTTGCTGACCACATCCAGATCGTCGGGGTGAATGGCTAGTTGCTGGTGCAGCCTAACAAATTTCTCCAATCGCCCTACCTGCTCCGGGGCTATGTAAACCAACTCTTGCTGGGTAATGACGCTAACCAACCCCTGCTGCGCCAGCGTTTGCACAAACGTAGTGTCAACCCGGTGGTAGAGGCAAAACTCGCTGACAGAAATTAAGGATTCGCGTTGCATGAGCTTGCTAGTTTTCAGTACTTAATGCGGCCACCTGGCGAATCAGGTCTTTTTGTGCATCGGTCAGGTTTTTGGGTAGTATTACCTGCCACTGCACGTACAAATCGCCAAAGGTTCCGTCTTGTTTATAGACCGGAAATCCCTTGCCCTTCAGCCGAACTTTCGCACCATTCTGGGTTTCGGGCGGCACGGTTAATTTTACCTTGCCATCGAAGGTATCGATGATTTTTTCGCCCCCCAGTAGGGCAGTGTACAGGTCAATGGCTTCATCGACATACAAATCATTGCCCTTGCGCCTGAACCGGCTGTCGTCGGCAATAACAAAGGTCAGGTACAGATCGCCGTTGGGGCCGCCGTTTGTCCCCAGTGCGCCATAGCCCGTCAGCTTAATTTTCTGGCCATTCTCAATGCCCGCTGGCACCGTAATCCGAATGTTTTTGCCATCTACAGTCAGGGTTTGCTTATGGGTGGTGTAGGCATCGCGCAGGTTCAGGTGTAGCTCGGCCTGGTAATCCTGGCCTTTAAAGGTAGCCTGCTGCCTGCTGCGGGTTCCTCCCTCCTGCCCAAACATCGACGCGAAGAAGTCTGAAAAACCTGCTCCGCCAAACCCATCCGAAAAGTCGTATTCACCTGCATTACCCGATGCCTGTTGCCTGTTGGCCTGCTGTTGCTGCCGGGCCTGTTCAAACTGCTCGGCATGTTGCCAGTCTTTGCCGTATTGGTCGTACTTTTTGCGTTTATCGGGGTCGCTCAGCACCTCGTTAGCCTCGTTGAGGTGCTGAAATTTCTTGTTGGCCTCCGCATCATTGGGGTTCAGGTCCGGGTGGTGTTTCCGGGCTAGTTTACGGTAAGCTTTCTTAATATCGTCGTCTGATGCCGTTTTCGGCACTCCCAGAACGCTGTAGTAGTCGATGAACTCCATACGAAATTGCAGGCAGGAGTTGATGGAAGGTCTCCTGGGGTATAAACGCTGAATAGGTGGGTAAGGTTGTCTGAAGCCTTTGGATTACTTAACCTCCGCTGAAATCCACCTCAGTTGCGACTATACGTCCGGTTGCTGTACCCAACTCATCGAATCTGGGGCATCCTGCTCGATGGCCTTCCGCACTTTCTCCACAATCTGCTCTACCGTCTCGTCGGGGCTAATGGTCATTGGCTCTTTAAACCGCACGGTCAGTAAAGTATTTCGCTTTTTAAACCGTAGTCCTTTTTTATCGAACGCCCGGCGGAAGCCGTTAATCACGATGGGCACCACAATGGGATCGGCCTCTTTAATCAGATACCCTGTGCCCTTCCGAATGGGGGCGTATGCTTTCGTGGTGCCCTGCGGAAAACTCACTACCCAGCCGTGGGCCAGGGCAATCTTCACTTTATCCGTCGCCGAGGTATCGACGGCCCGTTTCACATCGCGCCCATCAGCCCGCCAGGAGCGTTCGACGGTTAAGGCTCCACCCATCGCAAAAATTTTGGCCAGAACCCCCTTTTGCATCGTTTCGCTGGCGGCCACATAATACTGCCTGGCGCGGGGAGCCATCAGATAGACAGGCGGCAGCATGGTATTTTTAAACCCCCACTTTACAGCGCAAAAAATCTGAAAAAACGCAATCACGTCGGCAAAATACGTCTGGTGATTCGACAGAAACAGCACGTTGTTAATGGGCAGATTCTCCAGATTTTCAGTGCCTTCAATCTGAATTCGGTTCACAGTAGTGTAGCGCCAGTACGTAAACCAGCCCACTACGCCAATCAAAAACCGCCTGAACAGCATCCAGTTACCAAACGGGTCACGCTCGAAGATGCCAAAGATGTCGATCCAGGCCAGAAACGGAGGCAGGTAACTGAATTTGGTCGGTTTAACGTAGTGCATAGGGTAGGCGGTCGGGGCTAAGCGTGTAAAGCTACAAAAAACTTTAGGTGCTTTATTAATCCATTGCCCCGATTCCGTATCCAAGCAGCGTATTAAGACTAATAAACCTAGTTATGAATCGCTCGCTGATTACCCGCACAGTTACTGCCTTTGGTCTGGTTGTTTTTGCCGTTGCTCCCCTTTTTGCCCAGGTGCAGGTGGGTGTTCGGGGTGGCGCGCACTGGGGCACCGTTTCTGAACCCTCTATTCTGCAAACCATATCACCTACCCTCCAGTTTTCGCCCGGCCCAACGGCGGCTCTGTTTCTGGAGATTCCGCTCACCAACACCCTGTCTTTCCGGCCCGAAGTGGCTTATATTCAAAAAGGAGTGGTCATTAATGAAGGGACTACCCTTAATATTGGCGGCTTTGGCCTGCCCATTGGCGCACGGGTAGCCTACCAAACCCAAAACATTGAAGTGCCGCTGCTGCTGAAAGCTACCCTAAGCGATGGCCCTGTACAGCCCTATATATTTGGTGGGCCTGCCATTAGCTATACCGCCGATGGACGAATCCGCAGCCGGGCAACTGCCCTGTTTACCACCAAACCCATTGATATTCCGCTGACTTTTAGCTCTACCCTCAACGCCTGGGACTTTAGTGCCGTAGGGGGGCTAGGACTGGCTATGAGTGCCGGGCCAGGAAAATTCTTCGTTGAAGGCCGTTACGAGCAAGGGTTTACCCGCCAAATACAACTCCCCGTCGTCAATCTGCCCGTCCGTAACCGGGGGTTCAGTATGTCACTGGGGTATTCGTTCCCGTTGAACTGACCATTATAAACCGTTGAATCAAACCGAAACCAGTAAAAAGCAGCGCACTTGCGCTGCTTTTTCTTTCTTCCCTTATCAGTTGCTGTCAATTATCTGTTAATTTTGTTAATCGGACTCGTACAACAACTTACTTCACGAACCATCATGGCTCAATTCTCTGATTTTACGTACTCAACTCATGCCGAACCGCACCGCATCCGTACCCGGCAAATTCTGAAAGCACACCCCGAAGTTAAAAAGTTGATTGGCCAAAAAAACCCCGCTACTTTCTGGATTAGCCTGGGTTGTGTGGCTCTGATGCTTGGTCTGGCCTGGCTCCTGCGCGACCAGTCATGGTGGCTGGTGGTGGGGGTGGCGTGGTTTATCGGCGCATTCCCGGCGCATACGCTCTTTATCTGCATTCACGAAGCGGCCCATAACCTGGTGTTCCGCAAGCCTCTGGCCAATATCCTGGCGGGTATTTTTGCGAACCTGCCCACGGTATTCCCAACGGCAATTTCGTTCAAGAATTTCCACATCAAGCACCATGCCTTTCAGGGCGTACACGAACTCGATGCCGACCTGCCCGACTGGTACGAGGCCAAGCTCATCAACAATTACTTCATTGGCAAAGCCATCTGGCTGCTGCTGTTTCCTATTTTTCAGGGAATCCGTACCCTGCGCATGAAAGAACTGGCCGTGTTTGATAAATGGACGATTCTCAACATTGTCGTGCAGTTGGCATTCGATACAGCTATTGTGGTTTTTCTAGGCTGGAAAGCCCTGATTTTTCTGACCCTCTGCCTGTTTTTCTCGGTAGGGCTGCACCCGCTGGGTGCCCGCTGGATTCAGGAGCATTTCCTGACCCTCGACCCTAATCAGGAAACCTACAGCTACTATGGCGGCCTGAATGGGGTAAACCTCAACGTAGGGTTTCATAATGAACACCACGATTTTCCGTCGGTGCCCTGGCATCAACTCCCCAAGATTAAACAATCGGCCCCGGAGTATTACGAAACCCTCAAGTTTCATACCTCCTACGTAAAACTCCTCTTCCGCTTTTTGTTCAGTCAGGAAGTATCGCTCTACTCGCGGATTTTGCGCAAAGAGCGGGGCCGGGTGCAGGTTACTGACCAGTCGAGGCCAGATATGGAACTGGTTCAAAATCAGGCTGAACCCCTGGTAGCTACGCTCTAAATCAGCCGTTTACTCATACTTTTCAAAAAGCATATACCGTATCCATTGCCCGGAGGCCACCTGATTAGGGTGGCCTTCTTAATTCCTTTACATGCCCGGCTGCACATTTCTACGGCAGAAAAACGGATATTTGCGGCTTCATTGCCGTTTAATAATGCAAAACCTGATTCTCTTCGATGATGCCGACCTCCGAACGGCACTACTCCCCTTCACCTTTACCCGGCCCGTGGGTGCTATTCGGATTGGGATTCAGACCGTAGCCGAAAAATGGAGCGACTGTCTAGCCCTGCCTTCCTCGTTTCTAACCCAACCTTACCTGCAAACCAAGTTTCCGTACGTACCAGGTACTGATAATCTTTATATCAACGGGGCCGTTTGCCCTACGCCCGCTCTGGTAGCGGCTGTGCAACAACTTAACCTGGGCGAGGGTCTTACTCATACTGATGGGCTGCTCCTGGCCGTACGGAGCGCGTCAGCTCTAATCGAACCCCCTACTCGTGCTCACTACCGGCTACTTTCGTTTGCTGAGCCTACTACTTTACTGCGGCAACTACCCGATATTTTTGCCTATAATGGCGACGAGATTCGCGCCGACTTTGCCCGCTTAACCGCTGGCCGACAGTCGCAGCCGATTACCGACCCATTTACCCGCTGCTATGCACCCCACAACATTTTTGTGGAAGAAGGAGCCACCATCCGGGCAGCTATTCTGAATGCAGAGCATGGCCCCATTTACATTGGTCGCCACGCTACCATCAGTGAAGGGTCTATTGTGCTGGGGCCATTTGCGCTGGGCGAAGGGGCAACGGTAAACTGGGGGGGTAAAATGCGGGCCAACACCACCATTGGACCGTACTGCAAGGTAGGGGGCGAGGTGGGGAACTGCGTATTTTTGGGGTATAGCAACAAAGCACACGATGGATTTCTTGGCAACTCGGTTATTGGCGAGTGGTTCAACCTGGGGGCAAACGAGAACAACTCGAACCTCAAAAATGACTATACCCATATAAAGCTACACAGCTACGCTACTGGCCAACTCGAAGATACCGGGCGGCAGTTTTGCGGGCTAATGATGGGCGATTACACTAAAGCAGGCATCAGCACCATGTTCAATACCGGCACCGTTGTGGGGGTCAACGTAAACGTTTTTGGGGCTGGGTTTCAACCCAAGTTTATCCCCTCCTTTGCCTGGGGTGGGGTAGCCGATGGGTTCACTACCTACCGGCTCGATAAAGCCATTGCCGTGGCGCATCAGAGTGTGGGCCGCCGGGGCAAGGCGTTCGATGACGTAGAAGAGGGTATCTTGACGGCAGTCTTTTTGCAAGAACAACATGCTCTTCGCTGACATTACCGGCCTGACCGATACCAAACAGACCCTGCTGCGGGCGGTGCAAACCAACCACCTGGCGCATGCCCTGCTGTTCGATGGACCGCCGGGCAGTGGGAACCTGGCCCTCGCCCTGGCCCTGGCACAGTACGTCAATTGCGAAGACCGTCAGCCAACTGATGCCTGCGGCCGTTGTGCCGCCTGCGCTAAAATCCAGAAACTGGTTCACCCCGATCTGCACCTGGTGTTTCCCATTGCCAATACCGGCAAAGGCAAAACCAGTGAGGCTTTCCTGAGCGAATGGCGAAAATTTATCCTCGAACGGCCCTACCGCACTCTGCCCGACTGGCTCGATGCCACCGGGGCCGATAACAAACAGGGCAATATTTCGGCAGAGGAAGCCCGCAGTATTTTGCAGAAACTGAGCCTGAAAGCCTATGAGGGAGCCTATAAAATCATGCTTATCTGGCTGCCCGAACTGCTCAATGCAGCCTCGGCAAACGCCTTGCTGAAGGTGCTGGAAGAACCGCCCAAACAGACGCTCTTTTTGCTGGTCACCAACCAGGCCGATAAGTTAATCGTTACCATTCTGTCGCGCACGCAACGGGTGGCGGTGCGGGCCTTTACCGATACCGAAGTAGCCACTCACCTGCGCGAACACGAGAATCTTGACGAAACTACTGCCCGCCGACTGGCGTTTCTGGCCGATGGCAACCTGGCTAAAGCCTTGCTCGAAGCCGAAAAAGGGAGCAAAACGGCGCAACAAGGGGCCGACACTGACCAACATAGCTGGTTTGCCGAGTGGATGCGTACCTGCTACCGGCAGGATTTGATTGGGCTGGTGAAACAGGCCGATGCGTTTGATGGTTTTAGCAAAGAGAAGCAAAAAGGGTTGCTTGACTATGGCCTGCGGTTATGCCGCGATTTATTTTTGTGGCAACAGGGGGCGGCAGAATTGCTCCGCTTGCCCGACGATGAATTGACCTTTGTGAAAAACTTCGCCAAAGTGCTGAAACCCGCCCATGTTGAACACATTGTGGGCGACCTCAACGAGGCTCTCTATCACCTCGAACGAAATGCCCGTGCCAAAATGCTACTCCTCGATATGTCGCTGATCTTCACCCGACTGTTCCGCTCGTGAAACGCTTACTCCGCCCCAAACAAGTGATTGGCATGACTGATGTAGTCGATTTCCCTGACTTGGGCCTGGCCAACATGCAGGCTAAAATAGATACGGGAGCCTATACCTCGGCCCTTCATTGTAAAAATGTCCGGCTGGTGCGGGCAGGCGGGCAAATCCGGCTCAGCTTTTGTCTGGTGGGGCCAAACGCTGCTGATGAAGTCACGTTTCTTAGCGACCATTTTGGGCAGCGGCTTATCCGCAACTCATTTGGGATTACTGAGAAGCGGTACGTGATTAAAACCCGGATTGTTTTGTTTGGCCGGGCCATTAAAACGGAGTTTACCCTGGCCGACCGCGAACGCATGCGGTATCCCGTACTACTGGGCCGCAGGCTACTGCGCAACCGCTTTGTGGTGGATGTGGCCCTCGATAATATCTCTTATCATAAAAAAATAGGTGGCGCATCTCCTGCCCCAACCGCTGCCTGATTGCTCCCTCAACGTTATGCGTATTGCTATTCTCTCCGCTAACCCAAACCTCTATTCTACCAGGCGGCTTCTGGAGGCTGTTGGCCAACGAGGCCACGAACCTCTGCTTATCAACCACCTGAAATGCCAGGTTATGATTGAAGGGGGTAAACCGGCGGTACTCTATAATGGCGAGCCGATGGTTGATATCGATGCCATTATACCCCGTATTGGTGCCTCAGTAACCGACTATGGCTGCGCCATTGTGCGGCAGTTCGAGATGCTCAAGGTATTCACTACAGCCCGGTCGCAGGCCATTGCCCGGTCGCGGAATAAACTGCGCAGCCTACAGGTGCTGTCGCGGGCCGGGGTCGATCTACCCAAGACTGTGTTTGCCAATGACCCTCATAACCTGGACAGTCTGATGGCCCTGGTGGGTGGCCCACCGGTGGTGCTTAAACTGCTGGAAGGCACGCAGGGGATTGGCGTGGTGCTGGCCGAAACGGCTAAAGCGGCTAAATCGACCATCGAAGCATTTATTGGCCTTAAAAAACACGTGCTGGTGCAGGAATTCATTGCCGAAGCCAAAGGAGCCGATGTGCGGGCATTAGTGGTAGGTGGCCGGGTGGTGGGGGCCATGAAACGGCAGGGAGCCGAGGGCGACTTTCGATCGAACCTCCACCGGGGGGGTACCTCGCACATGATTGAGTTGACCCCTGGCATGGAAGAAACAGCCATTAAAGCCGCCCGCGCCCTGGGGCTAAAAGTAGCCGGGGTAGATATGCTGCTGGCCGAGCGGGGGCCGCTGGTGCTGGAGGTAAACTCGTCGCCCGGTTTAGAAGGCATCGAGCGGGCTACGGGCATCGATGTGGCAGGCGAAATTGTAACCTATATCGAAGAGAAAATCCGTACCGACGAGATCGACACGGTGGGCGTATGAAACAGTTTACCCAAATGTACCGTTATCTTGCTGACCCATCGACCCGATACTTATGAACGAAACTGTGCTTGTTACCGGCGGCACCGGCTCTATTGGCCAACGGCTTACACAACGACTCCAGCAGGCAGGCTATCAGGTTAGCCTGCTCAGTCGCTCCCCCCATACCCTGCCCAATGTGCGTGTCTTTGCCTGGAACGTTGACAAAGGTGAGATTGACTCTCAGGCCGTTACCACTGCTGACTATATCATTCACCTGGCCGGAGCCGGTATTGCCGACGAACGCTGGACGGATGCCCGCAAGCAGGAGATACTGGAAAGCCGCACCCGGTCTGCTGAACTGATTACGGATGTACTCAAATCCAGCAATCACCACGTCAAAGCATTTGTCTCGGCCTCGGCCATTGGCTACTATGGGGGTGATACCGATGGGCGGCCTCTGGTAGAAACCAGCCCGGCGGGAACCGATTTTCTAGCGCAGGTAACCCGTGCCTGGGAGCGGGCCGCCGATGGGGTAGCCGCGCTGGGTATCCGCACGGTAAAACTCCGCACCGGGGTAGTGTTTACGATGGCGGGCGGAGCCTTGCCTAAACTAGTGCAGCCCATCCGGTTGGGAGCTGGGGTTGCGCTGGGGTCGGGGCAGCAATATATCTCCTGGATTCATATCGACGATCTCTGCCAGATGTTCATGCAGGCCCTGACCGATACCCGCTGGCGAGGAGCCTATAACGCCGTTGCGCCCACAGCCGTGACCAACGCCGACCTCACCAAACAGATTGCCTCCGTACTCGACAAACCCCTGTTTCTGCCCAATGTACCGGCTTTTGCCCTCAAGTTGCTCTTTGGGGAACTGGCCATAACGGTGCTGGGCAGCACCCTCGTACTTAACAAACGCATTCAGGACGAGACCGACTTTACCTACCGGTTTGCTAACCTCCGCTATGCCCTGGCCGATTTGCTAGCGTAGGTCTTGGCTATACTTTAGTCGATTACTGCATTTTGCTCCGTAAGTAGAAGCCTTTTAATTTCCGCTAATTGATAAGCGGGAAGTTCATCGCCGTAAAAGTCAACGATCAGTTCATAGCGTAATTCACTGTCGCTAATGGTGGGGTTCCGCTCCCGAATTCGGGTTATTGCCATTCGTCGGCTGAAATCAGCAGCTCCGGCTGTTAGCTTTAAGCGGTCAACTATGGGCAGGGCCATTGTTATTTCGTACTGTTTTTGTGCAATAAAATCAGGGGTGTCATTCATAGCGGCAGATCGAACGGATACAAATTGAGTTGGGCAATCCAGTAACGAATGTATTGGGTATCGAGTGCAGGATTTTTTAGCAATTGACATACATCTTCCAGTTGCCGGTTGCTTTGCAACACCTGAATCCAGCCAAGTTTTGCCAGTATAAGGTCTTCGGCTGCTATTACCCAAACAGAAACATAGCCTACGTCGATAGAAATTGGTTCAACTGGCTTTCCTGCAACTCGATGACTATGTCAATATCACGAGTAGTACGGCCTACAGCATGAAAATCCATTGCTACACTCCCCGATAACATATAGGGTAAGCCTAACCCGTTTAGTTTCTGGCAAACCGATTCTAACAGGAAATAAAGCATCGCACTCTGCTATTTTGTGGAAGTAACCAATACTGGCAGCCAGGTTAGATCAATAGTACAGCCAAATAAGGAATTGACCAAATGCCCCGCTAATCTAAACGAACAGCAACCAGGCAGCAGCGGGCAAACTTTACTTGTTTCCTGACGGCGTATAGCCCATATTTGTTTGGGCTATTGCCGCAATAAACCCTCGTACCTCTTTTTAACTAAACTCCCTTGGATAAACGTACCTTTCTCAAAACCTCGTCGGTCCTGGTGGCTGGCGCCTTGTTTCCGCCTATGACCGCCTGCCAGAAAAAAGAACCCCTTACCAACTGGGCCGGGAACCTCACCTACAGCACTGACAATCAGTACTACCCCAAAACGGTGGCGGAGGTGCAGGAATGGGTGAAAAAGTTGGCTAAGCTGCGTACCCTCGGCAGTCGGCACTCGTTCAACAGCATTGCCGATAGTACGGACAATCAACTATCGACCAGGGACTTAAACAAGGTTGTATCCCTCGATAGGCAAGCCCATACCGTAACGGTAGAGGGTGGGGCGCGGTATGGTGAATTTTGTGAGTACCTGCATAAAAATGGCTACGCCCTGCATAACCTGGCCTCCCTGCCCCATATATCGGTGGCGGGTGCCTGTGCTACGGCTACCCACGGCTCTGGTATCAAGAATGGGAATTTAGCCACCGCCGTTGCCGCGCTGGAGTTTGTGAATGCAGCGGGTGAGGTAGTGACGCTCTCGCGGGCTAAAAATGCCGATGTGTTCGAGGGGGCAGTGGTGGGGTTGGGCAGCCTGGGCATTGTAACCAAAGTGACCCTGAACCTGAAACCCACGTTTATGATGCAGCAGGCTGTCTATCGCAACCTGCCCATGAGTACCCTGTTTCCTGATTT
>JBBQUC010000055.1:0-13426 GCA_038212815.1 Cytophagales bacterium | reverse complement strand
GGCCGATAGCCCTGAAGAGATGATGGAAAAGGCTCACGCCTGGATTGCCGCCAACCCAAATCCCCTACAACCCTGGGATGAGCGCGACCGGAAAACCGGGAAAATTGTGGGGAAAGACAATTTTAAAGTGCCGGGTGGAGCTGTGCAAAGCCCTACGGGAGCGCGGGTATTTGCGGGTGGCACGGCTATGGTAATGGATAAAACCAAAGGCAACTACCCCGCCCCCATTGCCATTCTGACCTGCGTGTACGAAGGCCTACAGGTAAACATAGACCGCGCCCTGACCATTGAAGCGCGGCATTTTGTGAAAATGGCTACCTCGCCCGTGGCCAAAAGCCTCATTAGCACCATGTTTCTCGGCATGAACGAGGTGAACAAAGGCAGCAGCCGCCCGAAAAACATCGAGAAGACTGATGTGAAAAAAGTGGGGATTCTTGGCGCAGGCATGATGGGTGCAGGCATTGCCTATGTATCAGCGCAGGCCGGTATCGAGGTGGTGCTGAAAGATGTGAGCCTCGAAGCCGCCGAGAAAGGTAAAGAGTACTCGCGGGCCTTGCTCAAAAAAGGCGTAGAGCGCGGTAAAGTCGATCCGCTGAAAGTAGACGGGATACTAAACCGGATTACCCCTACTACTAACTACGCTGATTTACAGGGTTGCGACCTGATAATCGAAGCCGTGTTTGAAAACCGCGACCTGAAAGCGCAGGTGACCAAAGAAGCCGAACCGATGCTACTTGAGGGGGGCATCTTTGCGTCCAACACCTCTACCCTACCTATAACCGGCCTGGCCAAAGCGTCGTCCCGGCCCGAAAATTTTATCGGCCTGCATTTCTTCTCGCCTGTCGATAAAATGATGCTTGTAGAGATTATTATGGGCAAACAAACCAGTGAATATGGGCTGGCGGTAGCTATCGACTACACCCGTAAAATCCGCAAAACACCCATTGTGGTCAATGATTCGCGGGGGTTCTATACCTCACGGGTATTTGGCACCTACACCGCCGAGGGTATGGAGTTGCTCAAAGACGGGGTTAACCCCGTATTGATCGAGAATGCCGGTAAAGATGTAGGGATGCCCGTTGGCCCTCTGGCCGTAACCGACGAGGTGGCCCTCGACCTGGTGTATAAAATATCGGGGCAGGCTGTGAACGATGGGGTACTGGCCGAAAGCGATACCAGCTACCAGATTGGCAAAAAATTCGTGGAACTGGGGCGGTTAGGCAAAAAAGCCAAAGCCGGTTTTTACGACTACCCCGAAGGTGAATCGAAAACCCTTTGGCCGGGTCTGGCCGAGCTATTTCCTGTGGCAACCCAGCAGCCATCGCTAGCCGATGTGAAAAAACGGTTACTGTACCGGCAGGTGCTGGAAACGGTGCGCTGTGTGGAGGAGGGGGTGATCCAGACCAAACTCGCTGCCGACATTGGGTCTATTCTAGCCTGGGGTTTTCCGCCTTATACCGGCGGCACACTCTCGTTTATCGATTTTGTGGGTGGCCCAGCCGCTTTTGTCAACGAGTGCGACCGACTGGCCAATGCCTATGGCGAACGCTTTAGACCCACCGAAAAGCTGCGTGAGCAAGCGGCTGGCAACCCCGAAGTAGTAATTGGTTAAGGTTGGTTACTCATGACAACGCCGGGCCGTAATTATGGCCCGGCGTTGTCATTACAGGGATTTACTCAGAATGTTATGCCCCATTTTATCCCGTTTGGTAGCCAGATACCGCTCATTATGCGGATTCGACGGAATTTCAATCGGGATGGTATCGACAATCTCCAGGCCGTAGCCCATGAGTCCCGCCCGCTTTTTGGGGTTATTGGAGATAAGCCGGATTTTCTGCACGTTTAAGTCGCGGAGAATCTGCGCCCCTACCCCATAGTCGCGGCCATCCATCGGCAGGCCGAGGTCAATGTTGGCTTCTACCGTGTCGCGCCCCATTTCCTGGAGTTTATAGGCTTTCAGTTTGTTCATCAGGCCAATTCCGCGCCCTTCCTGGTTCATATACACCACTACGCCCCGTCCTTCGCGCTCTACCATCTCCATAGCCGCGTGTAGCTGATCGCCACAATCGCAACGGCACGAGCCAAAAATGTCGCCCGTCACGCACGACGAATGCACCCGCACCATCACCGGCTCATCCGGGGTCCAGGTGCCTTTTACCAGGGCCAGGTGCATGGCTCCGGTGTTGCTTTGGGTGTAGGCAATCAGGTCAAAATGGCCCCACTCGGTAGGCATGTCCACGCCAATCTCCCGCTTAATGAGGCTTTCGGTACGCAGACGGTAAGCAATCAAATCCTGAATACTAACTAGTTTCATACCGAAACGATCCGCAATCTGCCGCAGTTCGGGCAGGCGGGCCATGGTACCATCTTCGCTCAGTATTTCAATCAGCACCCCGGCGGGTTGCAAACCAGCCAGTTGAGCAAAGTCGATGGTAGCTTCAGTATGCCCCGCCCGGCGAATCACCCCCCCCGCCACGGCCCGCAACGGAAAGATATGGCCGGGCCGACCAAGGTCGTCAGGAGCGGTGGCGGGATCAACCAATGCCCGGATGGTTTTGGCCCGGTCGGAGGCCGAGATGCCGGTAGTACAACCCTGCCCCAATAGATCGACCGAGACCGTAAACGGGGTGGTATGCACCGACGTGTTGTTGCCCACCATCATGGTCAGGCCCAGGGCTTCGCAACGGGCCTCGGTGAGGGGCGCGCACATAAGCCCCCGGCCTTCTTTGGTCATGAAGTTCACCATTTCGGGGGTAACCAGCTCGGCGGCACAGATCATATCCCCCTCATTCTCACGGTCTTCATCGTCAACCACAATAATAATTTTGCCGTCTTTAATGTCGGCTATAGCGTCCTCGATTCGGTCTAACCGGATGTTGGTATTATCTTTGCTCATCATTATATTTCACTAACTTCTGCGTACAAAGTTACGTTCGCCGGACGCTAAATTGCTAGCTTTAGCGTTCTAAGGCAAACTATCTTCGCACAACTAACGATTCAACTCCTCTACTCCCGTGAGCGTTTTCTGGAAGCGGCCGATTGATTTAGGGAAAAAACGGAGCCGATGGTCAGGCGTTTGCCAGGCTGTTTTGCTTCTTGTATGCGGCCTAAGCGGGAAGTGGGTGCAGGCCCAAAACCTGTGCGACAATCCCGCTGGACAGGGGTTTACCATTACGCCCCCCGGCAATAAAATCTGCGTCGGTCAAACGATTACCGTAAAGCCCAACAATACCGCCGAAAAGGGGGTAAACTATTCTTTCGACTACAGTAAAAGTGGAGTTCCGACCAACCTCACCGTCAGCAGAACCTCTCCCGCTTATACCACTCCCGGCTCATACACCATTTTGCAGATTGGCACGGCTGGAGCCGGTGCTACCAATACCTGCGCCGTTATTCAGGTGGTGAACACACCGCCCATTAATTTCCAGTTCCGTACCTGCCCAAACCGGTTGGTCACCCTCGATTTCACCTTAGATGCCGAAGCCCGAAAATACGATCAGGTTGTAATCGATTGGGGCGATGGCAGCAAGGATACCAAAACGCCCGCTGCACTCGCCAGCAGTTTATCGCATACCTATGCCAATGGCAGCACACGTGCCGTATCGGTATACGGGGTTTACACCGGAGCCTGTACCGGCCAGCCTACCTCGCAGCCCGTAACGCCCAACACCAATGCCACTCAGGATATCCCACTGGTTACCAAGCTTGATGTACAGGAGGGTAAACTAGTGCTGACTTATCAGGCATCGACCGGGGCAACCATCGAACTCCTCCAGAAAGACCCCTCAGGAGCCTACCAGCCCGTTAGTCAGACAGCTAATGGGTCTGGCGAGTTGTCGGTAGCTGCCGATACCAAGCAGGTACAATGCTTTAAACTACGGTCTAAAGATGCCTGCGGTAATGGTGTCGAATCGGCAGAGGTGTGCAGCCTCTCGCCAACGGCCAAAGCCGAGAGTCAGATGAATGTAGTTACCTGGGACCCCTATGCCGGCACAGGTGTGGTGCGGTTATACCGGATTTACAGTAACGGCTCACCCGTTGGGGTAACCACGTCCAGTACCTCCTTTACCGACTCGCCCATAAATTGCGGCCAGAAATACTGTTACTCTATCGAAGCCACTATTGGACAAACCACCGTCAACTCGGCTCCGGTCTGCGTAACGGGTATCAACACTACCCCCCCCGATCCACCCCGCAATACGCAGGTGTCAGTGCTGGACAATGGGCAGCCAGAATTGTTCGCCCTGCCACCGGCTACTGGCGGATTACCGCAATATACGGTTCAGATTCTGCGTAGTGGTAGTCCATCCGGCCCGTTTGCACCCGTGGCTGAGCTAAAAAATACCCTGCGCTACCAGGATGACAAAGCCAACACCAATGAGCAGTCTTACTGCTACCAGATGGTCTATCTGGGCACCTGTGGGCTACAGTCTAAACCGACTAACCCCGTCTGCACCGTATGGCTCAGTTCACAGGCCGCCGATGTACTGAACTGGACCCCCGACTCGCCCTTTGCGCTGGGGCCGGTGGGCCATTATACCCTACGGATTCAGGACACGGTGCAGACTAGTAACAACATTGACAAGGATGTTGGGTTAAATACCGCGTATGCCCCCGATGTTGACCTGTTGACTATCCAGACGGTGCGGTTTCAGGTAATTGCTGTTTCGGCAGATGGCAAAGAGAGCCGGTCAAACTATTTTATACTGCGGCAAAACCCTAAAATAAATACACCTACAGCGTTTACGCCCGGCGATGCCAATGGGATTAATGATACCTTTGAGGCTAAGGGGCTGTTTTGGGAAAAGTTTGAGATGACTATTTTTAACCGCTGGGGCGAAGCCATTTATAACACCACCGACCGAAAACAGGGCTGGGATGGCAACGTCAACGGGCAACCTGCCCCCGCTGGGAATTACGTCTACCGCATCGAGATTGAGGATCTCACTGGCCAACGCAGTGTAAAAACCGGCTCAGTGCTGTTGATTAGATAAGTATAAAACACAAACCGGCACTATGTTTGGGAACTTAGGAAATATGATGGATATGTTCGGGAAGGTGAAGGAATTCCAGGCCCGGATGCAGGAAGCGCAAAAAAGTCTGTCCACTATTACCGAAATGGGCGAGTCGGGGGCAGGTATGGTGAAAGCTACCGTCAATGGCTTGAAACAGGTGCTCACTGTAGAGATCGACCCTGATTTAATAACGCCTGCCGACCGGGAAATGCTCCAGGATTTAGTAGTTGCCGCCATCAACAAAGCGATGGAAAATATTGAGCCTAAAGTGAAAGAGTACCTCCGCAAGTCAACCGAAGGGCTGCTGCCCAATATTCCAGGCCTCGACCTCGGCAACCTGATGAATGGATAGGCTTGCCATTGTTATCCTGAATTATAACGGTCTGTCGTTTCTCGAACGTTTTTTGCCGTCGGTCATCACCCATGCCGATGGTGCTACGGTCTATGTAGCCGACAATGCCTCTGCTGATGGCTCAGTAGCATTTTTGAGCCAAAACTTCCCTACCGTTCGGCTTATTGAATTACCCACCAACGCGGGCTATACCGGTGGCTACAACCAGGCCCTGGCGCAGATCGAGGCCCACTATTACGTACTTCTCAACTCCGACATTGCCGTTACCCCTGGCTGGATTGCCCCCATTCTGGCCTTGCTCGATGCCAACCCGGCTATGGCTGCCTGCCAGCCGAAGCTACTGGCTTACCAACAGCCTACCCATTTTGAATACGCCGGTGGAGCCGGTGGTTACCTCGATTTTCTGGGCTATGCCTTCTGCCGGGGCCGTTTGTTCGACACGCTGGAAATTGACCACGGGCAGTATGATGATAACCAACCCGTATTTTGGGCATCGGGCGCGTGCCTGTTTGTGCGGGCCAGGGTTTTCCACGAGCTTGGCGGTTTCGACGATGCTTTTTTTGCGCATCAGGAGGAGGTGGACTGGTGCTGGCGGGCGCAACAGCGCGGCTACCAAATCTGGACCTGTGGCGAGTCGGTTATTTACCACGTGGGGGGTGGCACACTGCACAAAAGTAACCCCCGCAAAACCTTTCTGAATTACCGCAACAGCCTGTTTATGCTCTATAAAAATCTGCCTGGCAGTGAGTTAGTCCCTATCCTTTTTACCCGATTGGTGCTAGACGGCGTGGCAGGCGTAAAGCTGTTGTTCCAGGGCCACTGGCGCGATACACTAGCTATTATTCAGGCGCATGGTGCGTTTTATCAACAGATAGCCAGCCTTCGGGTCAAACGCCGGGCCGGGCAGCAGCAGGCTACCACCACGGTACGTCGGTATCCACACTCGGTTGTATGGCAGTATTTCATCAGTGGCCGACACCTGTTCAGTCAGCTACCGGCCATACCGCCGTTGCCGAACGAAGCTCCATACCACGCCCACTAAGCCCACAAAGACCAGCGGCCCCACTAGGTTGAGCAGTTGCCAACCCATGCGTTCACTTGCCAGACGAACGGTATCTAACGGTCTGATTTTTACGGCCCGGTTGCGGGCAGCGATCACCCCATCCGGATCAACCAGGTAGTCGATGGCATTCAGAGCGAAGTCTTTGTTGGCAAAGGTATTGCGGGTAAAGCGGTCGTAGCCTAGTGGCAGCGGAGCCTTCCGTCTATAATCTATATCATTCATCACCACATCGCCATCGGCACAAATCAATACCCGTGCCGGTTGCCCCTGCGCCCGGAATCCCGCAGCGCGTGGGTCGGTGGGCAATATGCGGTTAGCATACAGCGACTGAAAGCGGCCTTCGAGCAGGCAAGCCACCAGTTGTACCCCATTCGTGTAGGTTTGCGGATCGGGTTGCTGCCGGGCTTCGTTATAGGCAATCAGGGCGGGGGCCTTCAGTAATTTAGTATAGAGAGATGTTTGCAACAGAACCGTTTTCTTGATGGGCTGGCCATTGCCACTGGTAGCCCGCACCGTATCCAACGTACTGACGAACCGGCCATAAACGGCATCCAGGTTGCGAACAATGGGGTTACGCCCATCCCCAAAGTTGTTTAGGATGGGGTAAAACCGCCAGGGAACAAGCTGAATGTTGGGCTTGTCGCCGGTGTTGCCCACATTGAGCGCAATAACGCCCGCTGTCAGGTCTTTCACTACGTTGCGGTTTAGGCGCACGCCCCACCGAAAACACAGATCGTCGAGGTTCAGATTTAAGGGCTGGGCAAAAGTACCTTCGTTACTCACCGAATCCACTCGAACACCATCGACAAAAAACAGGGCGCGGCCTCCATTCACTATGTATTGATCGAGTTTAAAGACTTCATCGTCGGAGAAGGGCCGATCAGGTTTGGGCACAAGCAGCGCATCGACGGCGGTTAGCGGACCAGGCTTAGCGAGGTCAACAAAAAATAAATCGTAACTCTCCTGCACGGAGGCAAGCAGGTCGGAGAAGCGTTCGGGGGGCACCTGGGTATGCGCAATCAGGCCAATGCGCCGACGGCTCCCCGGCGGCTGGGTTACCTTTCTGATGGCAGCGGCCAGTTGGTACTCTACCCCCTCGTTCGACTGGTTTAGCTGCTCCTGCGGAGTGGCAGCTTTATTGCCTTTCAGCAGCAGCACAGCCACCTCCTGCCCTTTATACGAGACAATTGCTCCCGGAAAAACCAGCTTCTCGGTGCGCTTACCTCCTTCTTTATCAAACACATTGGTGGGTAGCAGGCCGCGCTCCTGCAACTGATTCAGCAGTTTTTCCTTCGCCGACGCGTTGGTTTCGGCATCGGTGTCGATAAACCGATACGTTAGTTTAGCTCCAGCCTCAGCCCGGAACTCATCGAGGGTTTCGCGGGTGGCAGCTTCGAGTCGCTTAAAACCGGGAGGTAAATCGCCAGTCAAATACACGTTGACATGCACCGCATCGGGCAAATTGGCTAGCAGGTTTCGGGTAGCATCCGACAAGGTAAAGCGTTTCTCGTCGGTTAGGTCCAGCCTGAAATAAACAAACGCCGACAGAATATTGATGGCCAGCAGGCCGAGGAGTATCAGCAGGGTACGAGGCATCTAAGGAATTTAGAATTTGGGGCAATGTACTAGTCACTATAAACTTAATCGTTCACTAGTCTCCATACAGGCTCTGGCACTGTGGTAGGGGCATTTCCACATCGAAATCTTGGCATCACCGGTTACGTGGTGATTGGCATCTACTCCCATGTACCACTCCCCGTTTTTTTTATCCAGCAGGTATTCCTTGATAAACGTCCAGCTTTGCAGGCTCTCGGCCAAAAATTGTTTATCGTGGGTAAGCTGGTATGCATTCAGGAACCCCACCATCGCTTCGGCAATTACCCACCAGGAGCGTTCCGTTTTAAGATGGCCGGTTTTGGTATCGAGTTCTTCATTCATACCTCCATCGGTGCCCAGCCCTGTCCGGGCCGCACGGGCCATATTGACCGATAGCTTTTTAATCCGGGCAATCAAGGGTTCATCGTGCAGAATTTCAGCGGCTTCGAGTAGCAGCCAGGAGGCTTCAACATCATGTCCGTACGAGATTGCCGTTCGGCGTACCTGCCAGTTATCATCCATGAATAGGTTCATGCGGTAGGTAGTGGGGTCAACAATATGCTCCAGAAACAGGGTAAGCATGCCCTTTACCTGCGCTTTTAGCCCGGCATCGGGCCATACCCGCAGCAAACTGGCCAGAGCCTCCAGCACATGCAGGTGCGTATTCATGGTCTTCGTCTCGTGGTCGGCAGAGTGGCTCAAGATATAATCGTCGGTAGCCGACCAGTCACGGGCGAAGGCTTCCCGAAAGCCGCCTTTTACCGGGTCGTAGGCATGGCTAACCATAGCGTCATATACCTCTCGGGCAAATGCCAGTACCGCCGGTTTTTTGGTAATGCGGTAGTATTCACTCAGGCCATAGACCGCAAAAGCCTGCCCATACAATTGTTTGATGGTGACGAGTGGTTCGCCCGTGGCTGTAACTGACCAGTACACGCCCCCATACTGCCGGTCGCGGAAGTGCTGGTCCAGGTACTGAAAGGCCCGCTCGGCAATGGGCAGGTATTCATCATGTTGCGTATAGCGGGCCGCAGCCGCAAATGTCCACAGAATCCGGCTGTTCAGCACAATTCCTTTAGCGGCATCGGCTAGGGGTTGATTGGCGTAGTTGACCTGCCCATAGAATCCACCACGGGGATCGGGAGCGTACTGTTGCCAGTAGGTCAAAATAGCTTTTAATTCCTGTTCGAGTTCGAGCCGGGTAGTGCGCAGGTCAATAGTCATGGCAAAGCAGTTCAGGATTTACGGGCAAGTTAATTAAGATACGCCGGGTTCAGCAACAAATAAGCCAACTTTTGTAGGGGCTGAGCCTACATAGTTGGGTCGATGCCTCAATTTTTGCTTTTTTTTCTAGCTCAATCTAACAAATACCGACGTATGCAGTTCAACGTGATGACACTTGTAATGTTTCACTAAAACACTTGATTCTTATGAACACGTTGACTAAAAACGCATGCATGGCCATAGCCGTTTCTGCTTTGTTAGGTGCTTGTAGCCGCCCTTACGCCACCTTTCAGCAATCGCAACGCGAACACTTTACCCAGCAGGCACAGCCTACCGTTGTAACACCAGTTGCCGAAGCAGCACAACCTACTGAACTTCAACCTGTTTCAACTCCAGAAGTTGCCCAGCCTGTTGTGGCCCAGCCTAGTGCGGCTCAGCCTGCTGCGGTTCAATCGAAGACTGTTCGTGAAGCGTTGACTAAGTATGAAGCCGTTGCCCTGGCCGACAATAAGCTGACTAACGCGCAGAAGGTTAAAATCAGCAAGCGCATGGAGCAGGCCCGTACTATGCTGACGGCGATGGAGCAGCGCGGCACCGACCTTACTGTGGCGACCAACACACACAAGGCATCCTTTGCCGAGCGGATGGTCACCAAAAAAATCGACAAGCAGATTCAGAAGAAACTGGCTCCCAACAGTCCTAAAGCTACCGGCAACACGCTATTGCGGGCGGGTATCATCATTGGGCTGATTGGTCTGGTACTGCTGCTAGTGGGTAATGGAGTCGGTGCAACCATTGGCTATTTAGCCCTGATTGCGGGTATCGTGCTGATCATTATTGGGTTGATTGGCTAACCTCGGTATCAGTATCACCAAAAGAAAAAGGGGCCCAACGGTCCCTTTTTCTTTTTCCCCTTTCACCTAACAATCCGTAAATTTGTCCCAATCCTCTTCAATCAGATGGCACAACTCTTTAACGTCTATCCGCTCTACGATATTGAACCCGTGCGGGCGCAGGGCAGCTACCTCTGGGACGCTCGTGGCGACCGGTATCTTGACCTCTACGGCGGCCATGCCGTTATTTCTGTTGGGCATACGCACCCGCGCTATGTAGAAGCACTTACTAACCAGCTTCACCAGATTTCATTTTACTCCAACTCCGTCAAGATTCCATTGCAGCAGGAATTAGCCGATAAACTTGGTGCCTTATCTGGCTACCCCGACTATGCCCTATTTTTATGCAACTCTGGGGCCGAGGCCAACGAGAATGCCCTCAAACTGGCGAGTTTTCATACGGGCCGCACGGAGGTGGTAGCGTTTCGCAAGTCATTCCATGGACGCACGGCGGGGGCCGTGGCCGCCACCGATAATCCGGCCATTGTGGCTCCGGTCAATTACAGCAAGCACGTCCGGTTTTTGCCGTATAACAATGCCTTAGCTGCCGAAACGGGCATCACCACCGAAACGTGCGCGGTTATTGTCGAAGGTATTCAGGGCGTGGGGGGTATCCATGTGGCCACCGATGCGTTTCTGCGAGCACTGCGCCGTCGGTGCGACGAGACAGGGGCCATCCTGATACTGGATGGTGTGCAGTGCGGCTATGGCCGGACGGGCAAGTTTTTCTCGCATCAGTTCAGCGGTATCGAACCAGATATTATTACCACCGCCAAAGGCATGGGCAACGGATTCCCGATTGGGGGTGTGCTGATTTCGCCCAAGTTTAAGGCTAGCTACGGTCTGCTCGGCACTACGTTTGGGGGTAACCACCTGGCTTGCACAGCCGCCATTGCGGTGTTAGACATCATGCGCGACGAGCATCTGATGGAGAATGCCACCCGCATGGGCGAGTATTTCATGGACGGTATTCGGAAAATTGGCGGGTATAAAGAGTTGCGGGGCCGGGGATTGATGATCGGGATCGAGTACGATTTTCCGGTGGAGACCCTGCGCCACGAACTGCTGTTTACCCACCGCATCTTTACGGGCGTAGCGGGTAAAAACACCATTCGGCTGTTGCCCTCGCTGGCTGTTGGCCTGGAAGAAGCCGATCTGTTTCTAGAGGCACTGGGAGCTATCTTGCAGCGCACCCCTGAAGTAGCTGCGCCGTAGCCCACCGCTCAGCCAATGGTTGTATATTCGCATTTTTGCGCCGGATAGCCGGTGCTGTTCACTACTGATGACTAATTTTCTCTCGCTCGCCGACGTACCCAATCTTCAGCATCTCATTGCCGAGGGGCGGGCGGCTAAAGCCAATCCGTTTGCCGACCAACACCTGGGCAAAAACAAAACCATTGGGCTGATTTTCTTCAACTCCAGCCTGCGTACCCGGCTCAGTACCCAGAAAGCCGCGCAGAACCTCGGCCTGAACGTGATGCTGATGAACGTGGGGCAGGATAGCTGGGGCCTTGAAATGGAAGAGGGCGTACTGATGAACGGCGACAAAGCCGAACACATCCGCGAAGCAGCCGCCGTGATTGGCCGCTATTGCGATATTATCGGTATTCGCGCGTTTGCCGACCTGAAAGACCGCGACCAAGACTACCGCGAGCAGGTAATGCAGCAGTTTTCCCGCTACGCCCACGTACCCATCGTGAACCTTGAATCGGCTACGCGTCACCCGTTGCAATCGCTGGCCGACTGCATAACCATCGAAGAAGCAAAACAAACCAGTTGCCCTAAGGTGGTACTCACCTGGTTGCCCCACTTCAACCCCCTCCCGCAGGCCGTTGCCAACTCGTTTGCCGAGTGGATGAACGCCCTCGATGTTAACCTAACCATTACCCACCCCGAAGGCTACAACCTGGCCCCAGAGTTTGTAGGCCGCGCCCACGTTACCTACAAGCAGGACGAAGCCTTTGCTGGTGCCGATTTTATTTACGGCAAAAACTGGTCATCCTATACCCACTACGGCCAAGTACTGACTCAAGACCCCTCCTGGGCGGTAACAATGGAAAAGATGGCCTTGACCAATGGGGGTAAGTTTATGCACTGCCTACCCGTGCGCCGAAACCTGAAAGTGAGCGATGCCGTACTGGACAGCCCCCAATCGTTGGTGATTGAGCAGGCCGCCAATCGCGAATGGGCCGCACAGGCCGTGCTAAAAGAGATCCTGACCAGTCTGCCTTGACCCATGGCTACCCTCACCGTAATTAAAATTGGTGGAAACATCCTTGATAACCCGGATGCACTCAGCCGCTTTCTGACTTCGTTTGCCCAGCTTCCCGGAGCCAAAATTCTGGTACACGGGGGCGGCAAAGTGGCCACTCAAATCGCCGAGAAACTGGGTATTCCTACCACGATGGTCGAGGGTAGGCGGATTACCGATCAGCCCATGCTCGATGTGGTGACAATGGTATATGGCGGGCTTGTCAATAAACAGCTTGTGGCTAAGTTGCAGGCACTGGAGGTGAACGCTATTGGCCTTACCGGAGCCGATGCCAGCACCGTTCTGGCCAAAAAACGCCCGGTTAAGGCCATTGATTACGGCTTTGCGGGCGATATTGTGGAAGTTGACTCGGGGCAGATTCGATTTTTCCTGCGGCAGGATTTAACTCCGGTGTTTGCACCGATCACCTACGATACGGCTGGTAACCTCCTAAATACCAATGCCGATACAATGGCATCGGCAATTGCCACCGACATGACTCACCACGATACCGTGACGCTTGTGTATTGTTTTGAAAAGAAAGGGGTGTTGGCTGATCCAGCCAATGACGATAGCGTAATCCGTAACTTTACCCCTGACGAATATGCCCGTCATACAGCCAATGGCAATATCAATAAAGGCATGATTCCGAAGTTAGACAACGCCTTCGATGCCCTCCGCCGGGGTGTCTCGACAGTAATTATTTGCCATGCCGACGAGGTAAAGGCCGCCTTACAAAATAAGGCTGGAACCCTACTGAGCCTATGAAGAATAAGTTGTCTAAGTCAATAATAAATGAAAATATATTAATTATTTAATTTATAAATAATTAATATATTGTACTATAACAGGAACGCGTTCGGCATAAGTGACGTTGCTTTACTGATATTCTTCTTTTTTTCTCCAATATTGGGGAATTAAAAATTGTTGATCTAAATAACCTAATGATTATTAATCCAAAAATTGGCCAGAAAGAGCGTCAGAAAGCAGCTCTCCTTGCTGAAGAAGAAGCTAACAAAAAGCCCTATTTAG
>JBBQUC010000054.1:0-13460 GCA_038212815.1 Cytophagales bacterium | reverse complement strand
CAGTGCCATCTTTACGAACAATCTGCCAGTCGGCTCCGCCGTTAATGATGGTGCCGTTTAGATTTGGCCCACTGAAAGTGCCACCTGTAATCGGAATAATCCGGCGGGTGCCGTGGGGTGTTTCGCCCACCACCAGTGCTGGATCGACTTTGACGCGCAGTTCGCAAATGAACTCCAGTTTGGGGGCTTCGGGAGCAACTTGGGCCAACAGGCGAGCAGGTTTAGTGCTCATATAGAGAAAAAAGACCAGGCAGAGTGGCCAGAGTAAGGCGTTTTTCATTGGGTAAACAGTAAGGTTTGAGCGTATAAACTAGGGTGTTCCCCACACCTTGATGGCGGTATCCACCACTAATTCCATCTTGCGCCATTGATCGTCGTGGGTCAGGTCATTACCGTGGTGAGTGGACGAAAACCCGCATTGTGGACTCACGCACATGTTTTCCAGAGGCATGTACCGGGCGGCTTCGTCGATGCGCCGTGCCAGGTCGTCAACGGATTCGAGTTCCTTCAGTTTCGAGGATATGATGCCCAAAACGACCCGTTTGTTGGCGGGTACAAACCGCAGGGGGGCAAAATCGCCACTGCGTTCGTCGTCATATTCTAGAAAATAAGCATCGACGTTGATGCTATTGAACAGCACTTCAGCCACAGGCTCGTAGCCTCCCTCGGCAAACCAGGTGCTGCGGTAATTACCCCGGCAGAGGTGAATGCCCACTGTCAGGTCGTTGGGTCGTCCGTCGATGACTGAGTTAATCAGGGAGGCATAGGTACGAGGTAGTTCGTTGGGGTCTTCGCCCCGTTCGGCAGCGGCAGCCCGCATGTTGGGGTCGCATAGGTAAGCCAGGTTGGTATCGTCGAGTTGCAGATACCGCAGGCCTGCCTGGTAGAGGTGATCGATTTCTTGCCGATAAGCCAGGGCCAGGTCATGGAAAAACTCGTCCATATCGGGATACGAGTCGATGTCTATCGACTTGCGCCCACCCCGGAAGTGAACCATTGTGGGCGAGGGAATAGAGACTTTGGGCGTTTGGCTCACCACCGATTTCAGGTAGCTAAAATCGGCTACCTGAATATCGTGAACGTGTTGTAGTTTACCCGTTACGCTCAGCTTGGGCGGGGTAAAGCCGTCTTGAGCAGCTTTAGAATTTGGGTTAGCCTTAATCTCGCCCGTTACCGTCACGCCTTCGAGTTCTTTCAAAAAATCGAGGTGAAAATAATCCCGCCGGAACTCACCATCGGTGATGGATTTCATGCCAGTGGCTTCGAGTTTTTTCACGGTTTCGGCAATACCGGCATCTTCAATGGCCCGCAGTTCGTCGGCAGAAATTTCACCTTTTTTCCAGCGGTCACGGTTTTCTTTAACGGCGGGGGTTCTTAATAAGCTGCCAACATGGTCGGCACGGAAGGGGAGAGTCATAACTGATTTCGGATTTTGGATGGGGCAATTGCGTTTCTGTCTTGTGTATAGCGGGTTGAAAACCCGCTGTATATAGCCCATTCAGGCAAAGGCACCGCCATCGACGGGCAGGGCATGGCCGGTCATAAAGGTAGCCTCATCGGAACAAAGCCACAGCGCAACGTCAGCTACTTCTTCGGGCTGACCCATGCGCTTCATGGCCTGAAAGTTAATGGCCTGTTGCCGGGCTTCGGGATTATACGCTAACTTCCGGCGGCCTTCCATCAGCATGGGTGTTTCAATGGCGGTGGGGCAAAGGGCATTCACCCGGATATTCTGGGTGGCATACTCCAGAGCAGCTGTGCGGGTGAGGCCCACAATACCGTGCTTGGAAGCCGCATAAGGCACATTGTCGGGTTGGCCCCGCAAGCCCGCTGCCGACGCGATGTTCACGATGTTGCCCCCGCCCTGTTTCACCAGTTGCGCGAGTTGGGCCTTCACGCAGTACCAGGTGCCGGTCAGGTTTATGTTGATTTGCTGTAACCACAACTCTTCGGGGTATTCGTGGGTGGGCAGCGACACCGACCCGGCAATGCCCGCGCTGTTCACGGCGCAGTCTAACCGGCCAAACGTGTCGACAGTCACGACTACCATGTGTTCCACCTGCTCGCGATTAGCAATATCGACGGGTACAAAAATGGCTTTGCCGCCCAATGCGAGGATTTCTGTCAGGGTTTTCTCACCCGCTTCTGAGTTCAGCTCAGCCACCACCACGGCGGCTCCTTCACGGGCAAAAGCCAGGGCTGTTGCCCGCCCAATCCCTGACCCGGCTCCGGTTACAAGGCATACTTTATTCTCAACTCGGTTTCTCATATTGCTTCGCGTCATTTAGTTCGTTGTCAGTATGGTCATTTGCTTCGCGTCATTAGGCTGCGCTGTCGGTATGGAGGTGTAATCGACTTAATGACCATCAATGACAAAAAATGACACGAAGCATACTGACAGCGCAGTGTTAATTTCCATCACTGATGACAGTGCCGCCATCGACAATAATATTCTGGCCCGTAATGAACCCGCCTGCTCGGCTTGCCAGCATCACGGTTGTGCCCGCCACCTCGTGCGGCTGCCCAACGCGCCGGAGTGGGGTCAGAGCCAGCCGACGGGCCATTACGTCGGGGTTGCCGAGCATGGGTTTGGCAAACGTAGTGTCGATCACCCCCGGTGAAATGGTGTTAGCCCGGATGTTATCGGGGCCAAACTCGACTGCCAGATTCCGGGCCAACTGAATGAGGGCAGCTTTGGAAAGACCATACAGGCCAATCTGTTTGTTGCCCCGCACCCCGGCAATACTGGCCAGGTAAATTAGTACGCCATCGTGTCGTTCCTGCATTTGCGGCACAATCAGCCTGGTCAGATAAATCGCGCTTTGCAGGTTAACGGCCATTGTCTGCTCAAAATTGGGCGCCGTACTATCGAGAGACGAGCCGGTGGGAGCTACGCCCACACACGATACCAAAATGTCGATCCGGCCCAATTGCGCCATTGCCGCCTGATACAGCGCGTCAATCGACTCGTTGCGGGTAACATCGCACGGAATTGATAGGGACCTAATACCTTGATTGACAAGGTTTTCAACTACGGCAGTGCAACCCTCAGCATCATTACTCGAAATGATAACCGTGGCTCCGTGTTGCCCCATCGCTTCGGCAATGGCGCGGCCCATACCACTGCTGCTGCCGGTAATCAGGGCTATTTTGCCGGAAAGATCAAATAGGTGCGACATCGCAGTTAGCCAACGGCTTTGGTAGTTCGTTGGCTTAGTTCAATACCACTGCCTATTGGCAGTAGCAACGTATCAAAAGCACCGGTTGCTTTCACTCGGTTGCGGTAGGCGGTAGCCTCTTCCTGCGCATGGGGCGGAAAAATCATGTTATCAGCCACGACCCAGGCATCGGGCGTTAATTTCGGGAAAAACCGATCAAAGCAAGGCACATACAACTCTTTCCATAAGTCAACAAGCACAAAATCGAACATTTCGGTGGCTTGCTCAATGGTTTGGCGGGCATCGCCCACCCGAAACTCAACAAAAGCCGACAGCCCGGCTTCGGCGATCTTTTCCTCGGCGTACCGGGCTTTTTCCACGCTCAGTTCCAGCGTAATTACCCGGCCACCCGTTACCTGGGCGGCTTCGGCCAGCCATATAGTCGAATAACCATACGAGGTACCAATTTCAAGTATTGTTTTGGCTCCTGCTGCCTTCGCCAGAGTGTTTAAAAACACCCCTACATCTTCGCCAACGGGCAGTAAAAACTCATCCATCTGACTCATTCGCTGCTCGTGCGAAAGCGTTTCAACGAAGCCCTCTTCTGTTTTCATCCGCTGATGATACTGCGCCAGTACGGTGGTAATGCGTTCTTCCATTGTTTTATCTACCAGTGAATCATTTTTTGCCCCGCAACGGGGCTTTGAAAATAGGGAACGGTGGTGCCGCGCAAACTGCCCAGATATACGGTACTCAAGTCCGGCCCCCCGAAGGTTAAACTGGCCAGCCAGGGGGCGAGGGTGCCGTGGGTCGCGGCCAGAATGTCGGGGGTAACGACGCGGTTATCGTAGGCTTCGACTAAGGCTTTTTTGGTGATTGGGTTCGAGTCGTCGAGCAGGGTCAGCACCTCGCCATCGGGGGTTATCGCGATGAGTTCGTCCGTAAAAATGAGCGTAACCCACAGATTACCAAACGCATCGAAGGCGAACCCATCCGGGAAACCAGGGAGCCGGGCGGGGCCATACACCTCGCGGTCGGTGAGGGTTCCGTCGGGATGCACCCGAAGCCGGGAGATGCGCCAGCCGGTGCTTTCCACCACGTAGAGCCACTCCTCGGTCGGGTCGAAGCGGATTTCGTTTGTGCCGCAAAACCCCTCGGCCACAATCCGCAGGCCGTTTTCGTCCATCAGGGCAATGTAGCCATCGGTGGCCCGCGTATTGATCTGATCCAACCAGGGTTCCTGCCGGGTCGTCACCGTGAACCAGATACGGCCTTTCGAGTCGCAGAGGGGGAAGTTGGTTTTCCCCAGCGGCACCCCGTCGATATGCGTATGGAGCGTGGTCAGGTGGCCATCGCGGGTCATGCGTTCAATAGCGTTGGTGCCCCAGTTAGCAATGATAAAATCGTCGGGCCCGGCATTCCGGTTCCTCCTGAAACACAAGCCGTTGGGCAGCGAGCCTTTCGCCTGAATGTAGCGGTTTTCGTAACCCGATTCGGTTGATGCAGCCTGCCCGGTTGCCTCCATAAAGGGGGTGACGAGTTGCTGCGAGCCATCGGGGTTCAGGCGCATCACCCCCCCGCGAGCATCTGCGGTCCAGATGGTGCCGTCGCACTCGGCCAGAATGCACTCCGGGCGTTGAAGGTCGTGGCCCAAAAACCGGATGGCTTCGCGGTCAACCTGCCAGCCTTTCAGCGGATTGGGGTTGTGGTGGTTTATGAGCATGATGTTAGATGGGTGCGGCCATGGCACCGAGAGTCTGCCCCATTGTGCGGCCAATGTTTACGCCTTCGGGTAGTTGGCCTTTCCAATCTAACTGTTCCCACTCGCCAATCTGTGCCGATACATCCACCACCATCTTGCAGCGGTCGAACCGGCGGTTCATAAACAGCTCGAAAATGGTTTGCAGGTCGCCCCCCTGCCCGATGAGTTCGCCCAGCACAACGGCATCTTCGATGGCTAAGGACGCACCCTGCCCCAACTGCGGGATGGTGCCATGCACGGCATCGCCGATGAGCAATACCCGGCCTTTGAACCAGGGTTTCGGCATCAGAATGGTTTCGAGCGGGCGACAAATGACCTTTTTCGGGTCGGTAATCTGGTCAATGAGGTTGGCAATAACCGGGGCGGGATACTCGCTCAGGTGTGCTTTCAGGCGGGGAATCAGTTCGGCTTCGGGGATAAAGAAATCATCGCCCTCTGCCGTGACGCAGAACATATACATCTTGTCGGGGGCCATTGGCACCAAACCAACCTTCGTTTTCCGCCCGAAATACATTAGGGCGTTTTCTAACTCAGGAATCCGGTCGAAGGCATACCGCCAAACCGATTGGCCCGTGTAGCGCGGTTTGAAGGCATCGCCAAAGAGAAGTGTGCGGATTTGGGAGTTGATCCCGTCGGAGCCAACAACCAGATCGTAACTGTCCGTTGACCCATCTGAAAACAGGACATTGACGGTCTCGCCGGTATCATCGAGCGTTGTCACGGTCTTACCCATAGTCAGTTGAACGTTGGCGTTGACGGCTCCTTCGAGTAATACCTCATGCAACACCCGGCGCGAAATGCCATTATGGGCAGGCAGGCGGCCCAAACCGGGCGTACCCGATGTACCAATAGGGGTTCCATCGGCCAGGCCCATGTTGAAATGGTTGTAGGGTGCCCCCCGGCGAATGCACTCATCGGCAAGGCCCAGCACATCGAGGGCACGCAGGGCGTTGGAGGGCTGAATAATGCCCACGCCATAGACATTGTAGGCGGGGTGAATTTCGATCACCTCCACGTCGATATGGGCTTTTCGGAGCGCAATACCAGCGGAAAGACCCCCGATGCCTCCCCCCACCACGAGGGCTTTTTTTATTGATGTCATGTTGGTAATGAGTTAGTTAAATATCGCTACGGCCCGGCACCAGCCCGCGCTGCCACCTTTGATTTTGGCGGGGAAGCAGCTCACGGTGAAGCCGAAGGGCGGCAGTTGGTCGAGGTTAGCCAACTTTTCAATCTGGCAGTATTCTTTCTCGCGGCCTACGTAATGCGCAGCCCAGATAACGCCGGGGCGAGGATTGCTAAAGTAGTCTTCGGCCTGCAAATGCAGCGGAATATCCCAACCCCAACCATCGGTACCCATCACCTTAATCCCCTGGTCGATAAGCCAGTGAGTGGCTTCGGCAGAGGCTCCGACGTGAATTTTAACAAAGTCCTCGTCGTGCAGGCGTTTGTCGGCATCACAGCGAATCAGGACAATATCGAATGGCTTGAGGGTGTAATTGATAGCCGCCAGTTTCTCCTTTACATCCTCGGACGAGAAGCAGTAACCATCGGGTTTGTCGGTAAAATCGAGCACCACGCCATCGTGAAAAAACCAGTCTAAGGGCATTTCTTCGATAGTGCGCGACGGTTTCCCCTCGCAGGTGGGGAAGTAGTGCCAGGGTGCGTCGATGTGCGTACCGGCATGACCCGTCAGGTACAGAAACTCCCCGGCGGGGCCGTTTCCTTCCAGAAAAACTTCAGTCGATGCCCCGCCGAACAGCTTGGAACCCATCTTTTTCGCGCCCTCTTTATGGTCTTCGTAGTCGATTCGGGTGGGGAGTGGCTCCTTAATGTCGGTCGAAATCGTTACGGACAAGTCAATGATTTTCATGGTATTCCTGTTTGTTTCTATCCTAAAAAGTTAAAGTGATCAACAACGGGCGGGCGGGCAAAAAAAGGGCCGATGATGCCCCGCCACTGTATAAATAAATCGGATTGGCGGAACCCCACTGTGTGGTCTTCGAGGGTCTCCCAGCGGATCAGGAGCAGATACCGTTCCTCCATCGCGGTGTTTTCGGCTTCGATGCCCCGGTGTAGGGATAACTCCGCAAAGCCCTTAGCCTGACTGATAACGGCCTTAGCCTTTGGAAACTCGGCTTCAAACTCGGCCTGCTGACCAGCTTGAACGGTAATAAGGGCATGTTCGAGAATCATGCGACGGTGTTTCTTAAAATCCCAATTCCTTCAATTTCCAGTTCCACTACATCGCCGGGTTCGAGGGGGCGGTGGATGGTGAAGTTGTTTTCGATCAAACTACCCCAACCAACGGTGCCAGACCCCAATATGTCGCCGGGCATCAGGTTTACTCCATTCTCCGAAGCTCGCTCTATCATCTGCTCAAAATTGTAAAACGCCGTTTTGTAGTTGCCTTCGCAAATCGTTACACCGTTGATGCGGCTCTGCATCTTCAGGTCAAAGCGGTCTTTTGGGCCGGGCGGGAAACGGAGCGGCTCGCTGAAGTCGGCTTCCGTAATGGTACAGCGGTAGGGCGTGAACTCGTCGGCGGTGACAATGCAGGGGCCAATGGCATTGGCAAAATCCTTGCCTTTGCACGGTCCAAGGGGAGCTTCCATTTCGCGTTTCTGAATAGCTCGGGCCGTCCAGTCGTTGAAGATCGTGTACCCAAAAATATAGGGGCTAGCCTCCCCGGCTTTGATGTCGCTGCCCCGCTTGCCAATAACACAGGCTATTTCCAGTTCAATATCGAGCTTTGTTTCGGCAGCAGGCCGCTTAATTTCGTCATTAGGGCCGTAAATAGCCTGATGGTTGGTGAAGTAGAAAATGGGCATTTCATACCAGGCATCAGCAATGCGGTGCCCAAACGACCGCGATGCATTGAGCATGTGCATCTCAAACCCAATGTAGTCCCGGAAACTACGCGGGTTGGGCAGGGGAGCCATCAAGGTCACAGCATCCAGCGCGTGCGTCGGCGCGGCATCCTGCCAGTTGTTATCCTGAATCAAAGTTCTATACCGTTCATGGCCGTCAATGAACGAGAGCATATCAGTAGGCAATGCCCCGTTGCTAATCTGGTGCATATCGACCACGCCGCCGTGCGACGGACCGTCATTAGTAAGCCAGCCCGCGCGGGCTTGTTGGTCGAAGGTTTTGAAGGTTACGAGTTTCATGTTTTTTTATAATAACACCCGACCTCCATCAACCGGGATAATGCTGCCGGTGGTGAAGGTGAGGGTAGTGGCTAAAGCTAAAACGGCATTGGCAACATCGTCGGCGTTGGCTAACCGACCCATTGGCGTTGTGTTTACCTGAGTTTGTAAATAGGCGGGGTCAACGCGGCTGGCATAGTCGCCCAACACCCAGCCCGGCGACACCGATACCACCCGAATTTGGGGGGCTAAGGCCCGCGCCAGTGAGCGGGTCAGGCTGTCTATAGCTGCTTTGGAGGCACAATAGGCCACGTTGCTACCGAGACCCGTTTGCCCCGCTACCGACGAGATATTGACTACCAAACCGCCCTCTCCAGCCAACAGAAGGGATTTAAAAGCCCGAATCATGGCAAAGGCACCGCGCCAGTTGGTCTGGAAAATCGTGTCGATCCACTCGTCGGTGAGCGCGTCGAGGTCGATGTGTGGCACGGGAGTAGTGATGCCCGCGTTGTTCACCAGAATATCTAAGCGACCATAGTTGCGGGCCACAAAATCGGCCAGCTTTGCCAGCGACGGGCTGTCTGTTACCGATGCCTGTACTATCGCATGACCGGTGCCGGGGAGGGTTTCGAGCAGGGCGTTGGCTTTGGCGGCATCACTGTTGTAGGTGATCAACACCGAAGCCCCAGCCCCCGCCAACGCCCGGCAAATGGCCGACCCAATGCCGCCCGCGCCCCCTGTCACAAGGGCAACCTGCCCTGCAAGCGACTTAGACATGTTCTGGCTGTCCATAGCGTTCTACCCGTAAATCAGCCTGGGCTTTGTGGCCAGCAAAATTCTCGATGGCGCACAGCCGCGAGCAATACTCGCCAATCAGGACACTGGCTTCGGCGGTTCTGATTTCCTGATAGGTGCAGGTTTTCAGGAACTTACCGACCCACAGCCCACCCGTATAGCGGGCGGCTTCTTTGGTGGGTAGCGTGTGGTTAGTGCCGATCACCTTGTCGCCATAGGCCACGTTAGTTTTTTCGCCGAGGAACAAGCCGCCGTAGTTGGTCATGCGCTCCAGGAACAGGCGCGGGTTCTCAGTCATCACCTGTACGTGTTCGGAGGCAATCCGGTCGGCTTCCGAGATCAATTCATGAACGGTATCTACCAGAATCACCTGCCCATAATCGCGCCAGGCCACGCCCGCCACGTCGGCAGTGGGCAGGGTTTCGAGTTGGCGGTCAATCTCGGCCTGAATTCCATGAGCGATTATTTTACTGGTGGTCAGCAGGATAGCAGGTGAGGTTGGTCCGTGTTCGGCTTGGCCAAGCAAGTCGGTGGCGCAGGTTCTCACGTCGCAGGTATCGTCGGCAATAACGAGGGTTTCGGTGGGTCCAGCCAGCAAATCAATGCCTATCTTCCCGAATAGTTGGCGTTTGGCTTCGGCTACATAGGCATTGCCCGGCCCCACAATCATATCAACACCCTCCACCGTTTCGGTGCCGAGGGCCATCATCGCCACGGCCTGCACTCCACCGAGCAAGTAGATATCGTCAGCCCCGGCCATGTGCATAGCGGCCACCGTTGCGGCCGGAATTTGGCCATTGATGGGTGGTGTACAGGCAATAACGCGCTTCACACCGGCTACTTTGGCGGTCAACACGCTCATGTGGGCCGAGGCCACCATGGGGTAGCGACCGCCCGGCACGTAGCAACCCACGCTGTTGACCGGGATGTTTTTATGGCCCAAAAACACGCCCGGCAGCGTCTCCACCTCCACATCGCGGATAGACTCTCGCTGAATCTGGGCGAAGTTCCGAATCTGGGTTTGGGCAAATCGAATATCGTCGATTACCTGATCGGGCAGCGTCGCGATAATGGCCTCAATCTCTTCGTCCGACAGTCGAAAACTCGCTGGCGACCAGTTATCTAACCGGCGCGATAGGGCCAAAACAGCCGCATCGCCCCCGGCTTTTATATCGGTCAGCATCTGCTCGACCGTCGCCCGGACTTTGGCATCGGCCTCGCCCGATTCGGCGTAGGTGATGCCTTTTTTGATTTGTTGTATCATAGTCAATGAGTTGTATACGCTACCGATACCGCCGAACGCGGGCATCGTTGATTATTCCTTTCCAGTTCATGCCGAAGCCAAAATCGTAGGTGTGGCCCTCCGAATCGCGGTAACAAGCCATATCGAAGGGTACGTCTTCGGCCTGTTTTTCGACCACGCTCATGGTGGCAGGCATCTGCATCGGCAATAAGGCCGACGGCTCTGCTTTGCCCGCAATGATATCTAACAACGCCTGATCCTGCACGTTGAAACTTACCAGCAGGGCATCGGCATCGCCTTCAAACTCGTTGAATACCATTGGGTTCGATAGGTTAATGGCTACAACCATCGGCTTGCCATTCATTTGCCGACGGGTCTCTTTTACAAGCTGAATGTCGGTGGCATTGCGTGTTTTCACCGATTTGCCTTTGTAGGAACGGTTAGTGAACGTCTCCATCGGGTCACCCCCGGCAAGGCTGGTTTCGCGGGCATCAGTGGCGGTGTAGTCGCCATATTGCAGGCTGATGGGCAGGTAGCCATTGCCGCCGTTTTTCAGGTCTTGCGCGTCGTAGCCAATGCCACTTTTCGGATTCTCGATAAACACGAGAGCGAGGTCAGCTTCGGCGGGATTGTCGGTGACTTTAAAGTACTTTTTCACGAGGTCGATGTTCACCGGATATTCGGTCGAGGCTGGAGTTTCAGCACCAAGGAAATTGCGGCTGGAGGCCACGTAGCGTTTGGGGACGTAAACGGTTTTGCCCACTGCCAGCGGCAGGGCGTTGGCCTTGTTTTTCAGCATCACCACCGACTTTACCTGCGCGTCGAATCCCGCCTTCATGTAGTCGGGTTTGCCAACGATTTGATTGGTTTCGGCAGTGTTCAGGTAAGGGTTCTCAAAGAGGCCCACCTGGAAAATATTCCGTAACAGGCGCACAGCCGATTGCTCCATTCTGGCCCGCATCGCTGTTTCGCCTAGTTCTTTCACCCCCAGTTGGTAGGCTTCCAGAATAGGCATTTTATCGTTGTTGCCGCCAAACTGATCCACGCCCGCCATCAATACTTTATAATGCCGTTCGGCTAAGGGCAATTTCTCCACGCCCCACGATTTTCCATCGAGGAACGAATCCATTACCTTGTGGTCGCCGGTCACGTTCCAGTCGGTACAAACCACACCATCGTAGCCTTGCTGCTTGCGGAGCAGGTCGCCAATAATGTAGCGGTTGTAGTTATTGGCAATGTTCTCGCCGTTCTTTTTGTCCTGATTCCACGAGATGGTGTAGTAGGGCATTACCGCCGAGGCCATGCCCGTTTTGCCGTTCAGTTTGAAGGCCCCGGTCGTGAACGGAATCATGTGCTGCGCGAAATTATTGCCGGGATAAACGGCGTATTTCCCGTTGGCGTAGTGGGCATCGCGCCCGGCCTCACCCGCACCACCACCTGGCCAGTGTTTCACCATCGCATTCACCGACCCGAAACCCCAGCCCCCGGCCATTTCTTTGCTGCCGAGCGAAGTCTGGAAACCGTTGCAATATGCCTGCGCCATGGCTGCCGACAATTTCGGGCTTTCGCCAAACGTGCCTTCAAACCGCGCCCAGCGGGGTTCGGTGGCCATGTCAACCTGGGGAGAAAGGGCTGTTGTGATGCCCAGGGCGCGGTATTCGTCGGCGGCAACCCGGCCAAACTGCTCCACCAAAGCGGGGTCAAAGGTCGCGGCCATCCCCAGCGACGAGGGCCACATGGAGATGCGTCCACCCGCAGCCGCGTTGTATTCGGCACGGGCAACGGTGCCATGGCGCGGGTCCGAACTGTTATTGGCCGGAATGCCCTTGCCCAGTCCTTCGCAGTAAGCTTGCAACTTATTGTTCCACTGAGCAGCAATGGTCGGCGTTTGCACCGACGTAATCAGCACGTGCCGTAGGTTGTCGTCTTTCAGGAATTTCTGTTGCTGATCGGTCAGGTCGGTGGGGTCGGTCTCGCCCGCCACAAAGGGTTTACCCTTGTACATACCGGCAAAATAACCACCCGCCCGCGCCGGAATCGACTGGTGCGAGGAGTACAACATCAACCCGGCAATTTCCTCAATGCTCAGTTTATGGGCCAGGTCTTTAGCTCGCTGGTCAACGGGCAATCGCCAGTCTTCATACATATCGAGTGAGCCGTTACGGTTGAGATCTTTAAACGCCAGACCATTCACTGTCAAGAGTTTAATTCCCGATTCGGGTGTGTAACCCAACGTTTGCCCGCCCGGATTTTTCACAAGCTGATGCGTTCCCGCTGGTTCAGCCGTCCATTTTTGTTGGGCGAAGGTGGGTAGCAGGCTCAGGCAGGCCAAACCCGTTAAAAGAATCTTTTTCATTAGAGTTGATTTACAACTTTTTGGCAATCCAGTCATACATATTGAATGTTTTGGTGAAGTCATCAATCTGGCAGTGGGCCGAACCGCTTTCGGCCTTTGGCACAATCTCCAGCACGTGTTCAACCGTCAGGGCGGCATCGAGTTTGTAGGCATTTTCGACAAAATTCTGCCGGTCGTCTTCGCCGTGCAGGATGTAAGTCGGCATCGAAATTTTGTCGGCTACGTTGTCGAGGGCAAATTTTTTCAGCCGTTCACGGGCATCGGCCATGTTATCGGCTCCCACAATGTGCTGCACAATTTCGGCCAGTGGGTGGGTATCGGGGCGGTTTTTCCAGATTTCGTAGTAACTCCACACGGCTCCAAACACCATACAGACTTTGAACCGAGGCTCGAAGGCCGCACAGCGAGCCGCCATGTAGCCGCCCATCGACACGGCACCAATGCCGATTCGGGTAGTGTCGATGTGATCGCCGAGGTTAGCAATAGCCCAATCCAGCACTGCCGTACCGGCCACCTCATAGTCGAAGCGGGTCAGTATATGATTGACGCGCAGGGCATAACCCTGTCCGGGGCCATCCATCGCTAACAGGGCAATACCCCGTTCGTTTAGGTGTTGAGAAACCCCGAAGTAAAGCTCCTCGGCCAGGCTGTCCAATCCACCGAACATAATCATCACCGGAGGGTTTTTCACGCCCGCCGGGGCAAACAGATAGCCCGGTAGAAATGACAGGGATTCCTGACCGACCGAACGCGGCCCGTCCTCAAACGGCCTAGCGCGGCCCGGCCCGGTCTCAAATGGCACTTCCACCTGAACGGGCTTGTTCTCAAAATGGTCAATGGCCTTCAAAAATGCCTCCCTCGATTTCAGGTAGGTTGGCATTTTGCGGGCATCGTGAGGTTTCAGAAAAAACTCGGCAGTACGGAGGTAGTTGAACGCCCGTAGAAACGACCGCCGGGCTGTAACGAAATTGCCGTTTGCCAGAGCAGTGTCGCCAAT
>JBBQUC010000053.1:0-13675 GCA_038212815.1 Cytophagales bacterium | reverse complement strand
ATTTGAAGGGTCTAAAAAATCAGGTCGCTATGTTCTCACCCAAATGGGAGGAGAGCAGCTTGTAGTTAAGTAGTGTGCCAAAGAAATCACTACATTATCTCAACGAGCAGGGTGACTAACGCCAGATCACTCAGGCCAAGTCGTAAGGTTTTCAATGCTTTTGTTATGTGGTACTCTAAGGTTTTAGGGGAAATGGTTAGCACCTGAGCAATTTGTGCAACCGACAGGCCCTCGAAACGACTCATCAGAAATACCCGGCGCGTGGTTTCTCCCAAGGTGGTAAGATGTTGCTCAATTAACTGCATGGCTTCTTCAAAAGCAATTTGTTGCCCCGTTGTTTCTTCGCCTTCAGGCTGCTGTTGAGCTGCTTGCGCTATGTAGCAGGCGGTTCGGCTCTGCCGGTTCAGCACATGGTAGATCTGGTTACGGGCCATTCCGTGCAGGTAATGCCCCAGTCGACCTCGAATAAGTAGCGTGTGCCGCCGTTCCCAAAGCTGGACAAACACTTCCTGTACCACTTCGCGGGCCATCTCACAATCACGACCATAGTTATAACTGATGTTACGCCACCTTTCGAGCGGCTGGTTTAAATTTGACTATGCAGACCACACTTGATCTTTATACCGACTACCTGCTCAGCAGTTTTGGCCAAACCTCCGCCACCGGGCTTTCCCGCCTGACCGACGGGGTAGTTGGCCACGATGCCGTCACGGATTTGCTCAATCGACTGCAAGGCGATAATCGCACCCTATGGCAACACGTCAAACCCCTGATTCGCCAGATTCAGGAAGCTGACGGGGTTTTATTAACCGATGACAGTATCGCCCACAAGCCCCACAGCGATGAAAATGGCTTGGTGACAACCCATTACGACCACACCAGCGGGCAGTACGTTCGGGGCATCAATTTTGTTAGTCTGCTCTACCAGACCAGCAAAGGTCAATGTCCACTCAGTTTTGAACCCGTCATCAAAAACCAGCAGTGCGACCGGGCCGCCGGAGCGGTTGAAAACCCGCAAAACAGTTTGGCGTTCAGAGCGAACCAAGCACCAGATGTTTCAGGATATGGTCCGGCAGGCTCACCAAAATGCCGTACCCTTTCGTTACGTGCTGGCCGACTCGTGGTACACTAATTCAGACAACATCAACCTGGTGCTGGGCTTGCAGCATCACTACCCTGGAGCCGTTAAGTCCAACCTTGAAGTAGCTCTCTCCAAACACGACCGCGCAAACGGTAAGTTTGTCAAAATCAGCAGTCTAAAACTCCAGCCAGGCACCGTTCTGATCGTCTTCATTGGCTCGGTGTCCGCACCAGTAGCGATCTGTGGCGACATCTTTCCCAACAAAGATGGGTCAGTCGGTGAACTGCTTTTGCTGACCACTGATGTGACGATGACTTATCAACAACTCCTGACAACTTATCAAAAACGGTGGGGGATCGAGGAGTATCACAAGTCGCTCAAACAAAATGCCTCCTTAGAGAAGTCTCCTACACGCACCCATCGTACTCAGGCTAACCACCTGTTTGCCAGCATCTGCGCCTACGTCAAGTTAGAGCGGTTGCGGCTGTCAGCGGGCAGCAATCACTTTGCTTTGAAAGGGCGATTGTATCTGAAAGCCATGCAAGCGGCTTTCGCTGAATTAACCGTCCTGAAAAATCAACTCAGCCAATGCCCGGCAGTGGGCTTGGCGTAACATCAGATATTATCTGTCTGTTCTCTTGCTGGAAGAGTTTTCTGTCTGCTGTAACATGACGATACTATTCATGTTAGCTCAATTCAGATTTCAGGTTGTTTTCACTATACCAGCAACCCTAACAGGGTCATTTGACCCCGTCTTCGCGGATTGGAGAGACACTACACCTGACTTTGGCCTCATACTGCTCGAGTTCGTGTATTCTTCGGCTAAAGTTTTCGATCCGCTACCCTTACATAGGCAACTCGCATTTAGGGTCTTATGTAAACCGTGCCTTTACGAACCCAGTCAAATTTTGGTGATCAGGGATAAAAATCTGTTTTACAAACTTCTAACGCATCGAAAGCCCACGTGCATCAGTGCGGTTTCGGCGGTACTGCCTGACCGGCCCGATACCCGGTAGCCGTGACACCAGCCCGGTTCGCACAGGAACGAGCCGCCCCGCTGCACCCGCTCTATTTGCGGGGTAATCGGCTCAGATATTTCCTGAAGTAAATCGGTGTAAGCAATTTTGGGGTCTTCGCACCACTCCCATACATTGCCCGACATATCAGACAAGCCCAGGGGCGATTTACCAAAGCTACCCACCGGAGCAGCCCGGTGGAAGCCATCGCTCACCCGGTCGTAATCAGGAAATTTACCATTCCAAGTATTTGCCAAAAACCGACCGTTACTCGACAGTTCGTTGCCAAAAGAATACAGGGTGCGACTGTTCATAGCGTTACGGGCGGCATGTTCCCACTCAATTTCGCGGGGCAACCGTTTGCCCGCCCATTTGGCATAGGTCTGCGCATCATTCCAGGAGACCTGCGTTACGGGCATATCATCGGCAGCAGGACCCGCTGCGGGTCCGTAGGGAAACTGCCAGCTAGCACCTTTAATAAGCGTCCAATCCCTTATGGTATCGTCGAAGACACCGGCATCACCGAACCCTTCGGCTTGTGTCCGGTAATTAGTAGCCCGCACAAAGGCTCGAAACTGGCCTACCGTTACCTCATGCTGATCCATCAGAAATGGCGTTACCCGTACCCAAAACGAGGGTTTCTCCTGATCCAGGCCATCTTCTGAACCAATCTGAGTATACCCCCCCGGCACATAAATCATACCGTCGGGTAAGGTTTTGGGCGGAGGGCTGACAGGCGCGTTTTTGTAGATGGGTTCGGACTCAAAAACGGTAATGGTAGGGGAAAAGGCAAACTGTTGAGGCCTGTCTGGCTGGCAGCTCACAGCCGTCATAAGTAAACCACTTATGACAAACGTTTTGAGAAGTAGTTGGGAAAAAGAAAAAGAGTAATTCATCACAGAAAATAGTTCGTAGCGAAACAGAGTAACCAACCTCTTGCGCTTAAGGTGCAGCCGGGCATTTATAGCCACCGCCAACCTGAGCGGGATGGTCAGACAGATTGAGTTGGCGGTGGCTTCGCTCTCCTTCTTGTTTTCATTTTCCTGGTGCTGGATATCAAATTCAAGAACTTTGGTTTGCTTCGCAGAATCCCAAGCCACGGGTTACTTATTGGATTCTTATGCCAATATCCTGCTTGAGTAAATCCTTCACTTTCTTGGACAGGCTCAAAATCCGAAGTGTTGATAAGTTTCAACCTAGGTTTAAGCTGCCAACTTATCAGTGTAGTTTTAGTTCTTCGATTTTTGCCTGGTAGGCACTGCCCGCTATCTTCTTTAATTCACCCTCCAATTCGGCTAATTTAAGCGGGTCAGCAATGGCCAGGTTTCTGTGCTGTGCAGGATCTCGCTGAAGATTGTAAAGTTGTGGCTGTTGGCTCAGGCCGGTTTCGATATTGACCTCTCTGTTCAGCGGCTGACCGGGATAAGATGGAATAAATAGGTAGTCGCCTGACCGGAACGCCAGCCGCCCCGATGCTTCCAGCACCAGTGTTGCCCGACCTTTGACAGAATCGCCTAGTAGCGCACTCAGCAGATTCTCGCTGTCGGGCGTCATTGCCGAACTGCCGGTCAGCGCGGCCAGTGATGCCAGCAAATCGATCTGACAGATCAACGCGTCTGAGACGCCTTTTTTGATGCGGGCAGGCCACGAAACCAGGAACGGTACGTGCGTCCCGGCATCGAATAAACTGTACTTTCCACCCCTGAACTGACCCCAGGGCGTGTGACTGCCGTTTTTCTCGACGGCATCGTCGTAGTACCCATCGTTCAGCACGGGCCCGTTGTCGCTCGAAAAGATGACGAGCGTATCGTCATAAAGGCCATCGGCTTTGAGCTTTTTTATGAGTTCACCTACGCACCAGTCCGCTTCCAGAATGGCGTCGCCACGCGGTCCAAGCCCCGATTTCCCGGCAAACTGTGCGCCCGGTACGCGCGGTACGTGCGGTTCGTGCAGGGCGTAGTAAAGAAAAAACGGCGAGCCGGATTTCTCCGCCTGATGCGCATTAATAAACGACTTCACTTTGTCCAGAAATACGTCGGCCATTGTCTCATCAGTCCACAAAGCGGATGTGCCGCCCTTCATAAAGCCGATGCGCGGGACACCGTTGTGAACGCTTTGGTTGTGACCGTGATGCCATTTCATCTTTGTCATCAGTTCGGGATTGGTCAGGGCGGTGGGCCGGCCGGGAAAGTTTTCTTCGTAACTCACGTATAAAGGGTCGGTACCCGTCAGCCCTACCACGTTCCGGTTTTCGACATAGACCGTCGGCACGCGGTCGCCGGTGGCGGCCATTATAAACGAGTAGTCGAAGCCGAGGTCATTGGGTGTCTTACTGATGGCTTGATTCCAGTCGAGATTACCGTTGCCAAGTCCGAGGTGCCACTTACCTACCACGCCTGTTGCGTAGCCCTGTTTTTTTAGCATGCTGGCCAGCGTCACCGATGCCGTGTCGATGAGCAGCGGGGCATCGCCGGGCAGAATCTTGGCGTTTTTGTCACGCCAAGGATACGTTCCTGTCAGCAGAGCCAATCGGCTGGGTGTGCAGGTGGCCGACGTAGCATATCCGTTGGTGAACCGAATTCCCGAAGCTGCCAACCGGTCAATATTAGGTGTTTGAAGCGTTCCCTGCCCGTTGGCACTTACGTCACCGTACCCTAAATCATCGGCGTAGATAATCACGATATTGGGCGGGTTACCTGCACTGGACTGCTTGTTGGCGCAACCCGTCAGGAGCAGAAACAAGCTGCAGCCGGGCAGCATCCAGAAAAAGCGGAAATGAGTCATAACTAATAAAAAAAGTATCCAGGGAATAAACCTACCGGGTAGTCCTACCTGGCTTTGGAAAGACCTGGTGCGCGTCAGCCCACTGCTGCCACTTCGTTTCCAGCTCACGGACCTTGTCAGGATGCTGCACGGCTACATCCTGCGTTTCGGCTTTGTCGGTGGCCAGATCGTACAGATGCCAGGTTTTATCGCGCGTGGTCGACACTAATTTCCAGTTTCCCTGCCGGGCGTACCGCGCCCCAAAATGCTCATTGAACAAAGCTGGGTGGCCCATCGACGATTTTCCGGCGAATGACGGGGCCAGGCTAAGCCCGGTGGTGGGTGTGATAGCATGACCCTTGTATTTTTTTGGGTATGTAGCCCCCGCCAGTTCGACCAGTGTCGGCATGAAATCCATCACGTGACCAAGCTGCGGATTGAGCGACCCTTTTTCGGCCCGGATGCCTTTAGGCCAGAAAGCCACCATCGGCGTGTGAACGCCCCCTTCATACGATTCCATTTTCCAGTATCGGTAGGGCGTATTGGCTACGTTAGCCCAGCGTTGCCCAATGGACGCGTACACCGTTTCATCGCCCGGCAGGTGCTGCTTTTTAAGATCATACCGGATGGGCCGACCGTCGCGGGTTTGGCTGGGCCGGTCAAAACCGGGACCGTAGGCGGCACAGTTTTCTGAACTTGCTCCGTTGTCCGACAGAAACAGGATCAGCGTGTTGTCCAACTGCCCAGTTTCGCGCAGGGCGGCTATCATCCGACCAATGCCTTGATCCATCCGGTCGATCATGGCCGCGTGAACTGCCATGGCGCGGGCGTCCCAGTCTTTGTGGGGATTTGCCTCCCAGGTAAGCGTATCGTCCCAGCGGTCAGAGAGTTTGGTTTGGGCCGGGTCAATCAGCCCGAGTTTCATCATCTTCTGGTAACGAGCCTTACGGATGGCTTCCCAGCCCCCTTTGTACGTGTCTTTATAGCGGGCAATGTCTTCGGGTGGGGCCATCAGGGGCCAGTGTGGGGCAGTTTCGGCTACGTAGATGAAAAATGGAGCCGGGGTTTTGGCGTATGATTTTATGTAGGCCACAGTCGTGTCCGTGATAGCATCGGTATGGTAATAATTTTTCGGAACACTGGTAATGGGTTTGGTGCCGCTAACTAAACTGAACGGGTCGAAGAAATCAACGACGCCCCAGATGTTGCCAAAATACCGGTCGAAACCCCGATTGGTCGGGTACTGGTCGAGGGGTGAGAAATCGCCAAAGTTTTTCTGGTGGTTCAGCCAGGCGAGTTGCTCCTGCGGGTCTTTTTGAACGGTGGTGTTGCTGACGTGCCACTTGCCGGTCATGGCCGTCTGGTAGCCCGCCGATTTCAGGACTTCGGCCAGCGTCACGGTATTATCCGTCAAATGGCCCCGGTAGCCAGGTTCGCCTTCTGCCTCGGTCATTTTGCCGATGCCCGCCTGGTGGTTATAAACCCCCGTCAGCAGCGATGCCCGCGTGGGACAGCAGCGCGAGGTATTGTAAAACTGCGTGTAGCGGATACCATTTTGGGCCAGATAATCCAGATTGGGTGTGCGAATCTCGCTACCATAACAGCCAATATCCGAAAAACCCAGATCATCGGCCATGATGAGAATAATGTTTGGTCGGGCCGCGTTCGGTCGGGCCGGGCTGGGTCCGGCTGCGGTCAGTCGGACCAAATTGCGTTCAATCGCGTTCTGCGGCATCAATGCAAATGAGGCAACTATGGCCGCTGCGACTAGAGTTGAACGTAGGATAGTCTTACTTCTCATAGTTGTATCTAATTAAAGACAGGAATATTCGATTGATGATACATCACTTATCTGCTTGATAGGCAGACACGGGTGATGCATGTCAAGCTTAATTGAGATGCTGACTTACCTGGTCAAAAGATTTAGTCAGGCCACTAATCAATGATTTTTATTCTTGGTAAAAGTCAGCTTACATTATTGGGCTACGGGAGTGTCTGCAAGAGCATCAAAAAAGACAGAAGAATAAACTCTAACATCGATCAGAGATTAACTTCTATGCTGTTGATAGTTGATTTCAGTTTTCATTGTCTGCCTTTTTAGACATCGTATTTCCCCCATCAAGTTTCGTGAGAACCGTGGAGGGCCCACTGTAACTAACCATTGATGTTTTGGCATTGGCTAACCGAATACTATGTGTGCCTTTTGCCAGACCCAGGATACCGTATCGTTCATCCTTTTCATTTGCAGAAGCGTTGGCTGTTACCACTTCGATGTCATCTATCTTGAGTTGTCCCTTCCCGGTCAGGTAGAATGTATAATAGCCGTCGACAGGCGCATTGATTCTTAGTTCACTGTTACCTTTAAAGGGGGGATGCATCAGCGTGTCTATAAAGACAGGGTATCCTGATTTTCTTTTGGGCATATGTTCAAGTGCCATCAACTCAGTGAATATCCCTCGGTCTCCCGTATGATTCATCCACGACGCAAGCTGATTTTTCAATTCGACTTTGATGGCTGTAAGCTTATCGTCATCAATCAGGTTACGCTGATTATACGGATCCGTTTCATCATCGAAAAGCTCTTCATGTGGGCGGTAGTTATTCTTCCTTACCAGCTCTTTTGTTCTTGAGTTTGTTTTGGCATCCTGTATCCACTCTTTAAAGAATGGGTCTGTGCTATTCGTGTTTTTAAACTGTACCTCAGGCGAAATATTTACGATATATCGATATTTCCCATTGCTGACAGAACGGATCGGATAGTATTCAGAACCATCATATATTCCTCTTGTGGTCATTTGGCCATAGGTGTATTTTTTATGTTCAGTTTTCTGACCGGTAAACACAGGAACAAGACTGCTTCCATCCAAACTGTCGACTGATTTACCACCCGCAATGTCGATAAACGTAGGAGTAATATCGGAATATTCTACCAGCGCGTTCGATACTGAATTTGGTTTGATTCTCTTTGGCCATCTGACAATTAGTGCAGATTTCAAACCGACATTGTAGCAGGTCCATTTGGAAAAGGGCAACGAATTTCCCTGCTCACTCGCAAATACAAAGATGGTATTGTCGGACAAATGGTATTTCTCCAGCAAATCAAGTGCTTGCTTTACCTGTCCATCCAGGTAGTTTATCTCCGCAAGATAGTTTCTGAAAGCATTTCTCGTTTTGGGCAGGTCAGCGTAAAAAGGGGGTAATTTTATTTTGCTCTTATCAAACAACGTAGTATCGCCGTGATTCCAAGGACTATGCGGTTGATTGGAACACACAAACAGACAAAATGGCTGCCGATTGGATGAAACATCCTTTAGAAAGGAGTCAATATTATTGAAATCAGGGTCTAAATCTTTACCTTTTACCTTGCCCAAATATTCTATGGGAAAATTTTCTGAGGGGCCGTAATGCTGCTTACCACCCAGGGCTACCCGGTATCCCAAAGGCTTTAGGTAATGGGTGATACTTTTTACGTTACTATTTACATTAGTATGATTAGGATAGGCACCGGATCTGAAAGGCGACAGGCCAGTTAGAATATTTTGCCGGGTAGGCGAACACATAGGAGATGATTGGTAGCATTTAGTGAAACGCATACCCTCTCTTGCTAACTGGTCTATCGCTGGCGTTTTGGAGTCCTTGCTTCCGTACACCCCAAGGTCCCAGAAACTACAGTCATCGGCCAACATAAACACAATATTGGGTTTGGATTGAGCCGTAGAAACGCCCTGTGTCACGCCTTGTTTATCTATCAGGGTAAGCCCAAATAGGATTAATAATGCGATCTTATTCATAAGAGTTGATTTAGTTTAACATCGTAATTAACCTTACAAAACGGGTTCAAAAAAGCGTTTATAATCACAAACACCATTATTATCGAATTGCTTATTCTGAGTTAGATGGTTGCTCATTCAGGAGCTTTATAAAGTAGCTTCCCAACACGAAGCGAGCCTGAAAACCAACCTACTTCGCACTGGTTTGTAACTCAACTGCAGGCTGAAAAGCATCAGCACCCATAAATCGTGTTCGCCGTCTTTCTTGATCTGTACCAGCCCAAAAGCATCGTTTTCGCCTTTATAAACATAAAATGGGATTATATAGCAAAATGATTAAGTTGGGTCGGTAAAATTAGCCCCGACAACTCGCGACTAATGACAAACTCTATTCGCCAATTTCTCACTTATATAGCGGTGCATGAATCTGCTTAAGCGTCTCGACGGGGATTTTTATCACTTCGCGGTCATAGGTCAGCAGACCGTTTACCTCACCCTCTATATCGGTCGTTTGGGTATATACGGCGGCTGAGAGGGCGCGATTCTGGTAGTAGTCGATGATTTTAGCGTACTTCTTTTTGTAGGCGTCCAGCACGGCGTCGGCAGATTGGTACGTCTGATAGCCCCAGTTGCGCATTTCGGGATTCCAGAGGTGCCCCTGCACGGGCCAGCCAATGCCGCCGAATTCGCCGATGACCACCACGCGGTCGGCTTTGGCGTCAGGGACGCGGGGTTCGGGTTCGTAGGTGTGGATGTCGTAGAAGTCGCCGGCGTTACGGTCGTTCCAGCCGCTGATGGCGTTCACGACCCGGCTGGGGTCGAGATCCTGCACCCACCGACTCAGGCGCGGGTTTTCGTATTGGCCCCAGCCTTCGTTCTGCACTACCCAACATACAATACTCGGATGGCTGTGTAGCTGGTCCATCATCCGGCGCAGTTCCAACTCGTACTGCTCCATGGCTACCGACCGCCGAATGGGCGAGTACTGCGCCCCTGGCTTTTCGTTTTGTCCTTCCAGAAAGCCCGATGGCATATCCTGCCACACCAGAATTCCCATTTTGTCACAGAGGTAATAATAGCGGTCCGGCTCTACCTTGATGTGCTTACGGAGCATGTTGAAGCCCGACTTTTTCAGGAAATCAATCTCAAACGCCATCGCTTCGTCGGAGGGCGGGGTGAGCAGACTACCCGGCCACCAGCCCTGGTCGAGCGGGCCGTTCTGGAACACAAACTTGTCGTTCAGCAATAGCACTGGCTGGTTGGCCACCGGGCCTTTGCCAATGTTTATCTTCCGCATTGCAAAATAACTCGTCACTACGTCCACTGGGGTTCCGACGACTGTTGCTTTGGCGTAACCGTCGCGTTCGGCGTCATTTCGATGGGGTCTCTTGTTATTTGCTACGCCCGCAAACGGATCATTGATGGTCACTAACTCGGCTTTCAAATCGTACAGAAACGGACTATCCGGCGACCACAGTTTGGCATTCGGCACGGACAGGTACCCCGCCCTGTCGGTTTGTACGATGGCGGTGGCTACGGTCTTGCCGCCGTCCATAGCCGTCAGCCGAACCGCTACAGTCGAGCTGGCCGGACGGTTCAGTAGCGTCTCTACCCGCACCCGACCCGAATCCAGTTCGGGCGTCAGCCGGATTTCGTCAATGGAATGCGCTTTCGGAACCGGCTCCATCCAGACCGTCTGCCAGATGCCCGATACCGGCGTGTACCAGATACCGTTTGGATTCAGCAGCTGCTTACCCCGTGGCTGTTCACCGTCGGAGGTTGGGTCCAGCACGCCCAGCATCAGCTGGTTTTGCCCGGCTTTGAGGTAATCCGTCACGTCGAACGTGAAGGCCGTGGAGCCGCCCTTGTGCGACCCCACCAAACCACCGTTTATCCACAGGCTGCACTCGTAATCCACCGCGCCAAAGTGTAGCAACACCCGCTGATCAGCCCAGTCGGCAGAGACGGTTACGCTTTTACGATACCACAGCCGTTGCTCCGGCGACAGCGGTTTATTTACGCCGGACACCGTCGATTCAACTGCGAAGGGTACTAAGATTTGGCCGTCGTATTTGGTGGGAGCCGTGGCGGTTTTTGGTGTGATGGCGTAGTCCCACATACCGTTTAGATTCTGCCATTTGGGGCGGTTCATCTGCGGGCGGGGGTATTCGCGCCAGGCATTCTGGGCAGTAAGCTGCTTTTCCCAGCGGCTCATGATCGGTGCTTTACGTACCGGATCAGCAGTTTTGGTCTGCGCCAACACCGGGGTCAGTAGTGCGCTGGCTACCAGTAAATTCAGGAAAGATTTTGAGTAGGTCATTGGGTTATCATTTTGTTGGTTTCGCCTTGAGGTTACCCTCCAACATCTTGATAAAATAGCCACCTACCACCGAGCGGGCCTGAAAGCCAACCTGTTTGGCGTTGGTGGTTTCGTGCCAGTCGGAGAGCGGCACCCGCGAGGGCGTATCGTTGGCATATTTCCAGACGGGCGCCACGAACTTCTCGAAGTCCTGCTTCGAATCAGCCATCGTGGCGGTCCACATAATCCAGTCCGACTTGGTATACGTTTTGCGGCTATCAAGCGGCAGGCCGTATTCGTTTTGCTTCGTCAGGTAGAACGCGATTTCGTCTTTCGCAATGCTGGCCGGGAACACGTTTGTGCCGAGCAGTTTATCCCAGACGATGTTGTATTTCTGGCTCCAGCTACCGGGTTGCTTGTCGAAGGTCAGGGCGTAATGGTTTCCTTCGCGGTCGATTTCCATCCATTTTTTGGCGAGGTCGCGGGCGAGGGTCAAGTGTTCGTCGGCGGTTTTCTGGTCGCCCAGCATCTGCGCCATCTGCCCGTATCCGGCGATGCCCATGATTGCTTTTGCCGAGAGGTTAGCGTTGCGGGCGAGGTGTCCGGCAAAATCGTCGGTGCATAGCTGGTTAGCCGGGTCAAAGCCGTCGCGCTTCAAAAAGCCGACCCACTTCGTCAGCATGGGCCAGTGCTGTTTGGCGAAGTCGGCGTTGCCATCGCGTTGTACAACGGCAGCGGTCAGAATCATCATGTTGCCCGCTTCTTCCACTGGCATGTCTTCGCCGTAGGTTTGGCCATTGCCCAGCGGATACGTACCTATGTCGTGCGCCGGGAAGTCCTTTTTCCACCGGTCCGACTCGCTGTACTCGAAAATAAAGCGCAGCAGACCTTTCGCTAACTCGTTGTTGTAGAGCAGAAACATTGGTGCCGACGGATACGTTACGTCGACGGTACCGATGGAACCATTCGAGAAGTTTTCCTTCGATAAAAATAGCACTTCGCCGTTTGGACTGGCCACGATTTTGTGGGCCGCAATGGCCTGCCGGTATGCCAGAGCACATAAATCCGCGTATTGTTTGCCGCCCACTTTTTCGGCATCGGCGTAAAGTTTAGCGTCAAACTCAGTACTGCGATGACGGAGTTTGACGTATTCCAATTCGGCAGTTTGCAACAGGGCGGACATGGTCGTTTTACCATCGCGATTCCACCAGGGCCGTAGGTTTTGGCCGAAATACTGCACCGAATACAAATCGTCGTAACCCAGCAGGATGTGTTTCTGCACAGCTTTATTACCTACCGAACCCAACGGAATAGCCACCGCTATCCCGTAATCCTGCGCCGTTCCAATCGTTTGATTACCTACCGGAAGCGTACCGCGTTTTAAAAACGACGTTTTGAGGATCGTCAACGGACCAGGCGAAAGCTGTACATCCGCCTGATTAGGCGCGGCCAGATATGCGTAGCCCCAGTCGATGCGGACGTTATCACCTTTTTTCTGCAGCACGGGTTGCTCCCGCGTACCCACGTTCAGCCAGCGCAGGCCTGCCGTGTTTCCTGCGTTAGCTACAACTTCCTGCCCGGCAGTGTTGGCCGCCATCGTACCAGCCTCGCCCATGTAAAGTTGCACGGTATGGGTTTTGCCATCAGTTGCTTTCACATCGAAGGTGATATACGAAACGGGCCGGGCCGTGACCTCAAGATCTTCGAGCAACAGGGGTGACAGAAAGCTAACCGACATTGATACCGGACCCGCCGTAAACGCATAATTGGTTTGCGTGGCTGACAGCGTTACGCCCGTCTGCGTGGCAGTAGAAATGCCCGATGGCTTAATCGGGTCCACGATACCAATGTCCACAAACGAGCGGCCTCTGGGACTAACGCAGTGAATGGCCAGTACGTTGTTACCTTTCTTCAACGCCCGCTGACCCTCTACTGATAGTGGTAAATAGCAGTATTCCCTAATGCGGCCCGGCTTGTCGAGAATGCTAATGCCGTTAAGAGAAACCGTAATATCGTCATCGTGGTTGATGGCCAGCATGAGTTTGGCTGCGTCGCTCTTGCCATCGTAGGTGAACGTGCGTCGGATATAGATTCCGTCTTTATCGGTGCGACTATTACGCCAGGGTGTTCGGGCTTCGTCGGTATCGCCGAAGGGGCCGGGGGCCGTCTTCCAGCTTTGGGCATCAAAGTCCGCCTGCTCCCAACCATCAGCGGGCTTGGTCAATGTGTATTGGGCCATGTAGGGCTTCGTTTCGCCGGTGGCCAGAATAGTTTGGTACGTCATGGGCGAGCCCAGAAATTGATACGATTTGCCATCGACTCGCACTACGCCCTCCAGCGACTGGGGTTTGCCGGTCCAGTGGCGCGTGGGTGAGTCGGTAAGTTTGTCGGTCATGCTCCAGACACTGAAATATGGATCATGGGTGATGAGTGGATACGCGGGTGGCCGGAGTGACTGGGCGTAGCCGACATGCACGCAACAGGAAACTATCAGCAGAATTGAAAACTTATTTATTCGCATGGAAACCGTTGATTTAAGGGTCAGAAATAAAGTTTAATTAAGACTCGTTACTCGGTCTTCTTTGGGAAAACGTCGTGCGTATTGGCCCACTGATGCCAGTGCTGTTGTAAATCGGCCAGGAGGGTGAGCTGGGTTTTAGCCTCATTGTTGGACTCGGTGGGGTCAATGACGACGTTGTAGAGCTCCCAAGTTTCTTTTTTAAGGTGATAAATGGCTTTCCAGTCG
>JBBQUC010000052.1:0-13679 GCA_038212815.1 Cytophagales bacterium | reverse complement strand
GGGATTGACCTCCACCGGATTTCGGAGATAAAGACCAACGTGCCGTTTCAGAGCATTCCGTTCGATGTGGCCAAGTCGAGCGTGGCCCTGTTTGTGACCGAGATGCTCACCAAAACCCTGAAAGAAGAAACGGGTAACCTGATTTTGTTCCGGTTTCTGGCCGATTCGATTCTGTTTCTGGAAGCCGCCCAACACGACTTCGAGAATTTTCACCTGATGTTTCTGCTGAAACTGTCGTTTTTTCTGGGTTTCGGCCCTGAAAACGCCCGCGAGTTTGACGACCAACTGCATCAACACGGCGTACCTTATTTGGCCGACCCTGCTACCGACCAGGCGCTGAACACCATGCTCCGCCATCCCTACGGCACGGCTATACCGCTACACCGCGCTCAGCGCAACGAATTACTGGATGCGATTGTAGCCTATTACCACGTTCATGTAGACTCGCTGGGCGAGATTAAGTCGCTGGCAGTATTGCGGGAAGTACTGGGATGAAGGTGAATAAAACTTCAGTTATAGATGTGTTTGTTGAATAATAATTCACCTTAGTGGTCGCGGAACGTGTAAGAATAGCCCCGGCTATTCCTGTACTTTTCGCTTCAACTCGAAATTCTGGCCGAGGTATAGCCGCCGTACCTGCTCATCGTTGGCGAGGTCTTCGGCTGAACCTTGTTTGAGAATTTTGCCTTCGAAGAGCAGGTAGGCCCGGTCGGTGATGGAGAGGGTTTCGTTAACGTTGTGGTCGGTAATGAGAATGCCGATGTTACGGTGTTTTAGCTTGGACACAATGCTCTGAATGTCTTCAACGGCAATGGGGTCAACCCCGGCGAAGGGTTCATCGAGCAGGATGAATTTTGGGTCAACGGCCAGAGCGCGGGCAATTTCGGTGCGTCGGCGTTCGCCACCGGAGAGTACCTTGCCTTTGTTTTTGCGGACATGGGTCAGGCTGAACTCTTCCAGCAGGCTTTCTACTTTCTCTTTCTGCTCAGCTTTGGGCTTGCTGCTCATTTCCAGCACCGCCAGAATATTTTCTTCTACTGATAAGTCGCGGAATACGGAAGCTTCCTGCGCCAAGTAGCCGATGCCCAGCCGGGCGCGTTTGTACATGGGCAGGGCCGTAATATCGGTATTGTCGATAAACACCCGGCCACTGTTGGGTTTGACCAGGCCTACAGCCATGTAGAAAGACGTGGTTTTGCCCGCGCCATTCGGCCCGAGCAAACCCACAATCTCTCCCTGTGCTACCTGATACGATACGTTATCGTTCACCAGGCGCGAGCCGTATTTCTTGATTAAATTTTCTGTTCTAAGAATCATTCGGTTCAACCCCACTTTGCTTTTTTGATGTTGGCCATGCTAATGGCAATGCTTTCCAGCGGGGGGCGTTTGCAAACATCCTGCTCCACAAAATAGTGTTTCAGGCCGGCCTGTTTGGCGTGGGCAAACAGATTGGCAAAATTAATGGAGCCGGTACCCACTTCGGCAAACTCCTGTTCGGGGGTTTTGGTCATGTCTTTCACGTGCCAGAGCGGAAAACGACCTGGATAGGTAGCGAAGTATTCCGTTGGCTTTTCGCCCGCTTTGGTGACCCAATACAAGTCCATTTCCATTTTAACGGAGGTGTTCTTGAGCAAGAAATCGTAGGGTTTCTGGTCGTCTATGCGTTGGGTAAACTCGAAATCGTGGTTATGATACCCCATGGTCAGGCCCGCTTTTTTGGCCGTTTCAGCACCTTCATTCAGTAGGGTGGCCAGTTGCTTATAATCGTCGGGCTTCCGCTCATCATCGACCAGGTAGGCAATAATGGCGTATTTCTGGCCAATGGCTGCAGCATCGTCGATGATTTTGGGCCAGGTCTTGGTCAGGCCATCGGCACTCGCCATTTTGGCCGAGCGGCCCGTCATGTAGTGCCCACTCACCGCTTTCAGCCCATTGTCTTTCAGGAGCTTGCTATATTCGGCGGGGCTTTTGCCGAAGAACTTACCACCCCCATAGCCAAAGTTCTCTACTTCTTTGTAGCCCAGTTTGGCTACCTGTTCCAGCATTTTTTCGATCCCCTGCTTCTGAATATCATCGCGGAGGGTGTAGAGTTGAAGGCCCACGGTTTTAGCATGGGGCGCGGCCAGCAGGTCGGCTTGTAGGGCCACCAGGGCACTCGCGCCTACGGTGGTTTGGATAAAATTGCGACGGTTCATTGGTTGGTTCTAGGGGTTAAAAGGTTTACTGACAACGAATATCTTTTATCATCAACTGTAACGTAATGTTGCCGTTATAGTTGTTCTCTTCAATATGGTAGCACAGAGCAAAGGGCTGGTTCTGATGCAGGCGATCTGCCCAGTGCGCCAGATTGAACCCAACGGCCACCATCGACCGGCCTACCATTCCCTGCCGAACATGAAGTTTCAGGTGTTTTTCCTTCATCAGAATAGGCTCCCCTACCAGATACAGCTCGTCGGTCATGAAAACGGGGGCCGGGTTATGCGGGCCAAAGGGAGCCATCTGTTTCAAAATTCGGTTGAATTTGGCATCAATGGCACTCAGGTCGAGGGGCATGTCAATCTCCTGCATGGGCACAAGCTGCTCATCTAGAATTCGCCGGGTTACCACCTCCTCAAATTTTTGCCGGAAAGCGGGTACATTTTCGGCCAGTAGGGTCATGCCAGCGGCAAAGGTATGCCCACCAAACTGCTCGAGCAGGTCAGCACATTCTTCCAGAGCCTCGTACACATCGAACCCTGGCACCGACCGGGCTGACCCAGCCGCTTTGTTCTGCGATAGAGTCAGGATAATGGTTGGCCGGTGGAAATGCTCGATGCAACGCGAAGCCACAATCCCGATAACGCCTTTGTGCCAGGTGGCATCATATAGTACCGTGCTTTTAGCGTGCAGCAGCCAGTCATCGGCTCGAATCATGGCCAGGGCCTGCTCGGTAATGCTGCTGTCGTGTTCACGTCGGCTGGTGTTATGCACGTTGATAGCCATCGCAAAATCGTAGGCCTGTTCGGCATCGTCGGCCAGCAGGAGTTGTACGGCCTCTTTGGCGTGCTTGATCCGCCCGGCGGCATTGATGCGCGGCCCCAGACCAAACACCACGTTGTTGATGTCGAGCGACTGGGTATTTTTGAAATTGGCCACCTGAATCAAGGCACGCAGTCCCGTGCGCGGAGCCGCGTTCAGTTGTTTCAAGCCATAATGCGCCAGCACCCGGTTCTCGCCCGTGATGGGTACAATATCGGAGGCAATGCTCACGGCTACTAAATCGAGGTAGGGTTGCAGAATCTCGAACGGAATTCGTTGAAACTGACAAAACGCCTGGAGCAACTTAAACCCAACCCCACAGCCAGTCAGTTCTTTATAAGGATACCGGCAGTCGGCGCGTTTAGGGTCAAGCACCGCCACAGCACCGGGCAGCACATCGCCAGGGCGGTGGTGATCGCAGATGATGAAATCGACCCCCAGGGCGGAGGCCTCGGCAATTTTATCCACCGATTTCACCCCGCAGTCGAGGCATACAATCAACGAAAAGTCATTATCGGCAGCCCAGCGGATTCCTGTAGATGAGATGCCGTAGCCTTCCGTATAACGGTCTGGAATGTAGTAGTCGAGGTGCGCATACTGGGTTTTCAGGAATCCATAGAAGAGGGCAACCGAGGTGGTGCCATCGACATCATAATCGCCATAGACCAAGATCTTCTCCTCCCGCAGCATGGCCATCACCAGCCGCTCAACGGCGCGGGCCATGTCCTGCATCAGAAAAGGGTCGTGCAGGTGGCTCATTTCGGGCCGGAAAAACAGCCGGGCATCTTCAAACGTATGCACCTCCCGTTGGACCAGTAAACTAGCCAGGAACGGATTGATGCCAAGCGAGCGGGTTAGGTTCTCGATAGCCGACTGTTGATGCGGGGCATTGGGCAGCGACTTTACGATCCAGCGTTTTGTGGGGGGCATAGTTTCCTGGGCAATCATAAACGCAAGTTAATTTCGTTTTTCCGAAAACCACCTGCCTTATGCCAATTTTCCTGTTGCTGTTTGCCGCCCTGTTCGCAGCGAACTCCTCTGTAGCCCCTAAATTTACCCTCACGGTGGAGGTGCAGCACATCGAAACCCTGAATGGGAATCTGGAAATAGGCGTTTTTAAGCCCTGTACGGGGTTTCCGGGAAAATGTCGCCCCGTGGTCAAGCAATCAGTTTGGGCCGCCAAAAAAACAATGAAAACTCAGTTCGAGATTGAGCCGGGCGAGTATGCCATTGCTATTTACCACGACCTGAACGGCGACGGGAACCTGAACACAAACTTTTTTGGCCTTCCTAAAGAGCCGTATGGGTTCAGTAACAACTACCGCCCCCGGCTATCGGCCCCAAAATTCAGCGACTGCCGGATTCTGGTCGGCCATGAAAATAAACAGGTACAAATCCGGTTGGATTGACAAGCCAGGTACCGCTATTCGCTTGCCTGAACGGAGCTAATCACAAAACGTACCTCTCCATACGTTACCGCACCAGCCAGCCCGTCGATAACCTCGGTGGTACTGCCGGGTTGGTGAGTATCTAAATAGGCACGAATCAGGCTAATCTTCTCGGCAGGCAGCAGGCTCTCTACCGCTATCTCGCCCATGCTGACGCACTGCGCCAGGTGGCTCTCTACGGTGGAGGAGGCCAGGTTACGCTCGGCAGCAATAGCCGCTATGTTCATGCCCGATTGGAAAAACGCCAGCGTGATGCTGTGCGACAGCGTTTTGGGTTCTTTCAGCTTTTTAATTTTGAGCGGCTTAGCCTCCGTGGGGCGGGTTACCCAGTCGGCAATGATGGCGAGCACCTGCGGGCCAATTTGCCGCACTTTAGTTTTGCCAAAACCCTTCACCTCCGCCAGTTCGGCCAGGGTAGTGGGTCGAATCCGGGCCAGATCGACAATGGTTTTCTGGGGCAGCACCATGTAGGCCGAGGCATTATGGTCGGCGGCAACCTCATTGCGCCAGCGCATCAGGGCACCGTATAAGCCACCTTTTATGGCTCCGCCTGCTGCCTCAGTGACCGGTTGGGTTTTCTTGCGGGCAGGCACAAAGTCTAACTCAGCGTGGTTGCGGGCCTGTAGATAGGTTAGGGCAACAAACCTATTCTGGCACTGCGTCAAACTCTGCTGTTTAGCCACCAACTCTTTCTCCAACTCGTCCAGAGCCTCCAGCAGGCTCTCGCGCACTTGCTTATTATCCGTATCGGTGGGTAACTGGTAAAAAATGGGCAGCAAATCATCAGTTAGCACCGATAGAAAGTACGCGCCTGCTTTGCGGATTCGCTCCTGCAACGGCTCGTTGGCTTCGGGCAGATGGGTGTCGGCAAAGTAGCCGGTCAGTTGCTGCCCAAAGCGGTGAGCTACCTCACGGGCTTTGGTGCGCAGGGTGTCGGACAGTTGGGTCAGCAAGGGGGGCAGGTCGGGGGACAAACTGTTGGCATGTTCATCGCCCACCCGCCGAACCCGACTTAACAGCCCATTGGCCCGCTCGAAGGTGAATAGCTCGCGCAGCAGGGTTTCCTGGTTATGTCGTTTAGCATCGGTGAGGTGCTGCTCGGTGGGGAGTTGCTGCTGCACCTGCTCGTGGAAATCTTCGAGGGTAGCCTCTGTTTTAATGCTATGCGACGGAATGGGGGTGCGCAACACTAGCCCATCGAGGGTTTTACAGCGGCTGAGGGCCACATACACCTGCCCGTGGGCAAAGGCTGCCGAGGCATCGATAATGGCTTTCTCAAAGGTCAGTCCCTGGCTTTTATGGATGGTAATGGCCCAGGCTAGCTTCAGCGGAAACTGCGTAAAGGTGCCAATCACATCGCTCTTGATTTCTTTTGTAGCCGGGTCTAGGGTGTAGCGTATGTTCTCCCAGGCCACGCGCCCAACCGGAATAGTCTCGTAGCCGCATTTCACCAGAATTCCCTCGTCTTCGATGGCCGTAATCTGCCCAATTTTGCCATTGTAATAGAGTTTCTCGCGGGAGATGTCGTTTTTGATAAACATGACCTGCGCCCCTACTTTCAGTTCCAGTTCGGCCTCGGTGGGGTACGTATGCGCCGGAAACTCGCCCTCTACTGTGGCCGTAAACCGGTGCAGTTTCTTTTTCAGTTCTGCCAGTTTTTGGGTGTTGATCTGCTGCGCCGTATTGTTGTGGGTCGAGAGGGTAATGTAGCCTTCCTGGTCGGGGGGGCTGAAATCGGGGATGTAGCGTTGGTTCAGTTCGGCCAGTTGGGGGGGGGTAATGGTTTTCTCGCGAATGCCGTTGAGCAGGCTGATAAATCGCTCGTCGCGCTGCCGGTAAATATGGGTCAGCTCAATAGATACATAAGAAGTGCTCCGCAGGGCGCGACTCCCAAAAAAATAACCCGTCTCATAATGTGGCCCAAGCAAGGCCCAATCCTCATCGCGGATTACGGGTGGGAGCTGTTGCATGTCGCCGATGAGCAGCAACTGCACCCCGCCAAAGGGTTCGGAACTAGACCGATACCGGCGCAACACCTCGTCGATGCCATCAAGGATATCGGCTCGCACCATGCTAATCTCATCGATAACCAGTAGGTCGAGGGTGCGAAAGATATTGATTTTTTCGCGGCTAAACCGCCGGGCTTCTTTAAACACGGCACCCGGCACCAGTGGACCAAAGGGCAACTGAAACAGCGAGTGAATAGTAACGCCCCCGGCATTGATGGCGGCTACCCCCGTGGGGGCCACTACCACCAACCGCTTGGCGGCCAATTGCTTAATCTGGTGCAGAAAAGTAGTTTTACCCGTACCGGCCTTACCCGTCAGGAAGATAGACCGGTTGGTATGCAACACAAACTGGTTGGCCAGTTCAAGGTTTTCATTGATGGGGGAGGGGGGCATACTACGCTGGAAAGGAAAACGTACTTGGTTAGACGGCTCACCCGCAGGTAGGCAACAGTTGTACTAACAAAGATACGAAGTTGAGCGTAGAGGCCCAAAGGGTAGGTGCCATGGCTTTACTATCCCCAGTAAAATTGATCGTTATATTACCAGTAGGAGAACAGGGGCAAGTGTTTTCATACCTGTAACGATCACTAATTAATGGCTACCTCTCCTCCTACTCCTTCCTACCCCAACGACGCATCAATCAGTGCAGGTATCCGTGCAGCACCAACTACATTTGTTGGGCAACTGGGTCATCTCGGCCCTGGCTTTATTATGTCGGCAGCTATTGTTGGCTCTGGCGAGTTGATTGCTACTACCGCTCTGGGTGCCACGGCCGGATTTGTAACGTTCTGGGTCATTCTGGTTAGCTGCTTCGTGAAGGTGGCTCTGCAACTCGAATTTGGCAAAAATGCCATTTATACGGGCTTACCTACCATGCAGTCGTTGAATCGGTTGCCGGGCTGGCGCATTGGCCCGGCCCACTGGACTATCTGGCTCTGGCTTAGTTTGCAGGGCTTAAAGTTGTTGCAGGTAGGCGGCATCGTAGGCGGTGTGGCCCTGGTGCTAAACATGGCTTTCCCGGCGGTAAGCGTTACTGTTTGGGCCATACTGTCGGCCTTGTCGGCAGGGGCATTAGTATATCAGGGTAAATATGGTTGGATCGAGAAAGGGTCTTTGGTCATGATTGTAGGGTTTACGGGCCTGATTCTGTTATCGTTGTTTATGCTACAGCGCACGCAATACGCCATTAGCTGGCCCGAACTACAATCGGGCCTAACGCTTTCGCTACCCCCCGCCACGGTGGGGATAGCCCTGGCCGCATTTGGCATTACAGGGGTGGGGGGTGATGAAATTATGTACTACAATTACTGGTGCATTGAAAAGGGCTACGCGGCCTATACCGGCCCTAACGACCAGAGTGCTGCCTGGGTGGAGCGTGCTAAAGGATGGATACGGGTAATGACCCTCGACGCGCTTAGTTCTATGGTGGTTTATACGCTGGTTACAGCGGCCTTCTACCTGCTTGGGGCTTCGCTCCTGCATCAGCAAGGCACCATTCCCGAAGGCTACGCAATGGTCGAAACGTTGTCGAGGCTACTGACCGTAACGCTTGGGCCAGGCGCAAAAAGCGTATTTTTGATCGGAGCCTTTTTTGTATTGTACTCTACACTCTTCACCGCCACTGCCAGTTGGGCCAGAATTTTCGGCGATGCGTTTGGACAGTTAGGTTGGATACGGTTTGCTAATCCCCTGGTACGGCAGCGAACCCTTGCCTGGTTGTCGTGGGGGTTTCCGGTGGTATGGTGTGCGTTGTTTTTGAGTATTCAGTTACCCGTACACATGATTTTGCTGGGAGGTCTGGCCACATCGATACTTTTGATTGTGGTGGTATGGGCGGCCTTGCAGTTCCGGTATAGGCAGCTACACGGTAGCCTGCGCCCCTCGCGGCTTTATGATGCCTGGTTTTGGGCTAGTGTTTTGGCTATTGCGGGGGTTAGTCTGTATGGGCTTTGGCAACTAGTTGATTGATTTATCAAAAAAATTACATTTTTAGCCCGGTTTAGTAGCTTTACGTTAATTTTGTCTTTCAAAACTAACAACCAATAAACTATCCGGGCGAGTATAGACATTGCCTGTTCACCCTAATTTAGCCGATAAACACGATGAAACAGTACATTTTTGTATGCGTTGCCCTGGCCCTACTCTCCTCCTGCGCCAGCAAGAAAAAAATTGCCGAAATGCAGACGCAGATGACTGACCTGCAATCGGCCCGGGCAAAAACGTTGAGTGATCTCAACGATTGTACGCAGCTAACCACTACGCTGCGTGCCCAACTCTCTACAAAAGACAGTGATCTGGCCAACAAAGACAAGCAGGTAGGTGACCTGCAATCGCAGATCGACTACCTGAAAAAGACCAATACGAACCTGCTGGATCGGATGTCTGATTTGTCTATTGTGAGCAAGTCGGGAGCCGAGAGCATCCGTAAATCGCTGGAGACGCTGAACGAGCAGACAAAGTATGTCAACAATCTGAACTCAGCCGTGCAGCGTAAAGACTCGATGAACCTGGCTCTGGTGATGAACCTCAAGCGGTCACTAGCCGATATTAATGACCAGGATGTGCAGGTAGAGGTGAAAAAAGGGGTGGTCTATGTATCTATCTCCGATAAACTGCTGTTCAAATCGGGTAGCTACGAGGTAAATGCCCCCGCCGAGGCTGTACTGGCTAAAGTAGCCAGCGTTGTCAACGACCATAATGAACTCGATATTCTGGTAGAAGGTCATACCGACATTGTCCCCATCTCGACACAATTTCTGAAAGATAACTGGGATTTGAGTGCCATGCGGGCTACATCGGTTGTGCGGTTGCTGCAAAGTAAATTTGGTGTGAAGCCAGAGCGTTTAACCGCTGGTGGCCGGTCAGAATACGAGGCTAAAGCCGATAACACTACCCCCGATGGCCGGAAATCTAACCGCCGGACGGAGATTATTCTGACCCCCAAACTCGATCAGTTCTTTAACCTGTTGTCAACGGGCCAGGGGAAGTAATACGGTACTCCTTTAGAATGAGCTACAAAAAGCAAAACGGTCGCCAGTTGTGGCGACCGTTTTGCTTTTTGTAGCTCTGAAGTCCGGGATACCCTACACCAACTCGGCTAGCACGGTAACGCCCCCCTGCATCTTATCGCCGATTTTTACTTTTATCTCCGCATCTAGCGGCAGAAATACATCGACGCGTGAGCCAAACTTAATAAAACCTAATTCGTCGCCTTGTTTTACCGCTTCGCCCTCGCGCACATACCACACAATCCGCCGGGCCATAGCACCGGCAATTTGCCGCAACAATACCTCAACGCCGTTGGCCAGTTGTACCACAACCGTTGTCCGTTCGTTTTCAGTACTCGATTTAGGATGCCAGGCTACCAAATATTTGCCTGGATAGTACCGAAAATAATTAACCACCCCCGATACCGGGTTGCGGTTAACATGCACGTTTAGGGGCGACATGAAAATGGATACCTGCCGACGGGGAGCTTTGAAATATTCGCTTTCAACCGTCTCTTCAATAACCACAATTGTGCCATCGGCAGGAGCTATAACCTGCCTTTCGCCCTGAGTGAGTACACGCGTGGGAATACGAAAGAACTGGACAACCAGAATAAAGAGCACAAAGCAAACAATACCCGCCAGGCTAACCGCCAGGGTATTAGCCCGAAACAAAACAAAACTAACTAGTAAAAACAGACTCAGCAAAACTAAGCCTGTCACCAGCATGATGGTATTTCCTTCGCGATGAAAGCGCATGAGCAATTAATGAAAATGTGTACTGAACAATGTATAATTGACAGATAGGGACAAAATTATACATTATTTAGTACACAGTAAGACATTGGCTTAGTAACCTCCCCTGAATTTATAGGTACTGGCTACCTTGTCGATGGCCACAATGTAGGCTGCCAACCGCATAGATACTTTGTATTTCTGTGAGGTATCATACACCCGGTCGAAAGCATCTTTCATCACCCTGTCGGCCCGGCGGTTAACCCGGTCAAGGGTCCAGCCGTACCCAATCCGGTTCTGTACCCACTCAAAATACGAAACGGTAACCCCGCCGGCATTAGCCAGAATGTCAGGCACAACCATAATACCCTTGCTGTTGATAATATCGTCGGCAGAAGCCGACGTAGGGCCATTAGCTCCTTCAACAATCATTTTAGCCTGAATAGACCCGGCATTTTCGTCCGTAATGACATCTTCTTTTGCCGCCGGTACCAGCACATCCACGGGCAGGGCTAGCAGGTCTTCATTGGTAATCTTTTCGGCCCCCTTAAAGCCTTCCAGTGTGCCTTTATTGGCGTTACGGTAGGCCAGAGCGGCCACAATGTCGATGCCCTTGTCGTTGTGGTACCCTCCCGAAATATCACTGATGGCCGCTACCGTCACCCCTCGTTCATGCAGCAGTTCGGCGGCAAAAGAGCCAACATTACCAAAGCCCTGCACAGCCGCCGATGTGCGATAAGGGTTCATGCGGAGTTTGTCCATAGCCGAAAGAGCCGCTACCGTAACTCCCCGACCGGTGGCTTCATTTCGCCCAAGGGAACCACCCAATACCAACGGCTTACCCGTTACTACAGCATTGACAGTCATGCCTTTGGCTTTCGAGTATTCATCCATGAGCCAGGCCATTTCGCGTGGGCCAGTACCCATATCGGGGGCCGGAATATCTTTGTCTGGCCCAAATACGTCGAGCATCTGCACGGTATAAGCCCGAATAAGCCGTTCAATCTCACCGGGCGACATTTCGCGTGGGTTGCAGGCAATACCTCCTTTAGCTCCGCCGTACGGAATATCGACTACGGCACATTTCCACGTCATCCAGGCAGCCAAAGCCCGTACTTCGTCGAGGTTAACGGCTGGATCGAGCCGAATGCCCCCTTTGCCAGGGCCAAGAATATTAGAGTGCAACACCCGATATCCCTCAAATACCCGGATTGTACCATTGTCCATGGTAACGGGCAACCCAACAATTACCTGCCGGGCTGGCACTTTCAGAATATAGTACATTTCCTCCGTGATGCCGAGTAGTTTGGCGGCCGCGTCAAATCGCGACATCATAGATTCGAGTGGATTTTCTTTGTCCTTGATCGGAGCTGGTTCAATGTATGTGAGTCCCATACAGATTCATGTTTCAGCACGTTGATGAGGTCGTGCGTCGCAAACATAACGAAACAAATGGACTCAATGATAAAAAACTATTTTTTCTAAGTTTGGTGCAATTTCTACGTACCCTATATTCGTTTATTGATAGTAGAAACCACAAAAGAGTCCAATACAATGCGCTGTAATCGCCAATGATTATTCTGTAAAACCGGGAATAATCCACAAAGTCAAATTTTGCAAAATAACCCGTTTTATAACGTACACATTGAAACGAACCTGAAATGTACGTACTTTTGTTTTTTCATCGGCACAGCCAGCACGTACCCCCTAATTCGTTAAGAATCTATATGGTTCAGGAAGATAAAAAACGATACTCCGAAGATGATCTGAAGGAGTTCGAGGTGATTATCACCCAAAAGTTAGATGCCACCCGTAGCGAACTGAATTACATCAAAGCAACGCTCAGTAAGCGCAACGACAGCGGCACCGACAACACGGCAGGCAATTCGAAACTACTCGAAGATGGTGCCGATAGCAGCGAGCGAGAAAACCTGAGTCAATTGGCTGCCCGCCTGCAAAAGTTTATCAAGCAACTCGAAGCTGCCCAGATTCGCATTAAAAACGGTACCTACGGCATTTGTATCGACACGGGTCGGCTCATTCCGAAAGACCGCTTACGGGCTGTACCCCACACGCAACAAACTATCGAAGCTAAACTTAAGCGCATATAAGGACTCTGGTTCAGCTACTTAACCAACCTTACCCTGTCGATAGCAGGGTAGCTCATTTACTGCGCCGGTCACTGCTAATTGGTGCTTTTGTTGCTCTTTTTTTAGGGCTGTTTCAGCCATTTGGCCTGAACCTGTGGCATACTCCCTATAAACCACTCAAGCTTCTGGGGTTTGGAGCAATATCCTTCGCCCTGACAGCCATCAATTTCATTGGTTGGCCCCGGCTATTCTCTACTACATTTGCCGAAAGCACCTGGACTGTGGGCCGTGAGATTGGGTTTGTTTTAGCCAACATTCTCTCCATTGCCGTAGTGAACCAACTCTACCTGAACTGGCTGTTGGGGGCCGGTGTCGAGGGTATGTTCGACTGGACAGGCATGATATTGATCACTTTTCTGGTTGGAATATTTCCAACAGCAGGGTCGGTAATCGGGCAGTATATCCGGCAGTTGAAAAAATATCAACAGGGTGCCGCCGAGCTAGCGGCTCAAGCTCAGTCAACGCCCCTTCCCTTTTCTCTGATTGCCCCACACCCACACTCTGTGTTGCCTACCCCCATTCCGTTACTGCTAGTGGCCGATAACGAAAAAGATTCACTGACTGTACCTGCCACTTCTCTGCTTTTTGTCGAGTCGAGCGATAATTACTGTACTGTAGTATATCTCAAAAATGAATTGCCGGTTAAAATGTTGTTGCGTTCCAGCCTAACCCGCCTGGAGGGGCAGGTGCGTCAGGTGGTTGGAGAAGGGCAGTTTATTCGCTGCCATCGGTCATACCTAGTTAACCTGAACCAGGTTGAGCGCGTAACGGGTAATGCCCAGGGATACAAACTGTATCTGGGTGGCGGGCAGTTTCAAGTGCCGGTATCGCGCCAATATAATGGGCCGCTACAGCCCTGAATAAGTTACCAAACGCCCCAAATTCGATCCATTCGCCCCTTTTAGTTGTCTTGAATCCGGGCCTGCTGCACCTTTGTGCCAGTGCAACTACAATCGACCATGAAACCACTTATCACCTCCTTGCTCATTCTACACATTGCCGCTGGCACCCTTGCGTTGCTGGTTGGGTTAATCCCCATGTTCTCCCAAAAAGGGAGCCGCCTGCATAAGCGGACTGGTAAGGTGTATGTTTATTGCATGATTGTGGTGGTCCTATCGGCTGGGTTGCTTTGTGGCTTGCAACCAGTTAAGGTGTTTCGGCTGTTTCTGGCGGGCATTGCCGTGTTTAGTTTTTACCTCAGCTTTACCGGTTGGCGGGCTACCCGACTAAAAAAATTAACCGATAGGCCAACACCCGGCGACAATCTACTAACCTACGCTACCCTGCTAACCAGCACAGGTATGGTAGGCTATGGACTGTATCTCCTCACTC